>JBBRKH010000295.1:0-3041 GCA_038217965.1 Sphingomonadales bacterium
GCCGCCGCTGTTGCCGCCACCGCTGCCTGCAACGGCAAACCGCGCCTGGCAGCCATTGCGGACGGTGATGCTGTTGCTGTCATAGGTCCAGCTTCGCCCTTCGATGCAGGGAGAATTGCTGTATTGCTGAACAAGCTGCACCCGGTTGCCCGTGTTGACACTGCACCGTTCGGTGCGGTTGTTGTTGCTGCGGCAGGAGATTTCGCCGGCGCCGCCGCCAGAGCCGCCACCCCAGCCGCCGCCATAGACAGCGGCCTCGAAATTGCCGCCGCAGCCGTCGCTTATCCATAGCTGGTCGCCGCGCTGGCCATAGGTGCGCCCCGGCTGGCAGCGGGCCGAGCGATCCGGTCCCAGGAAGTTCACCGATCGTGTGCCGTTGGGAAGCTGGCACCAGGTGGTCTGGTTGTCGCGCGGATAGCACTGGACAACCTGGGTGCGCTGCGCAGCGGCCGGTGCCACGCCGATTGCGGAAAAACCGGGCAGCGGCAACGGCGCAACCTGTGCCGCAACCAGCGAAAATGCCAATGCGGCATGCAGCAATCCGGACCGCGGGATGTCGCCCCCCGGGCTAGTGGTTCCATCGGTCTCGTTGCGCATGCACTAGCCTCCCTGCCAGTATTTTCTGATCCATAGTGCGTGCAAGTGCCTGTCGTCCAGATGCAAAGTGCGCGACATCGGTTGCAGGATGCCGCGGCCCAGCAGGTTGAGCATCGGCGCGCGCCCGGCTAACAGCAGCGTTTGCGCAGGAGTTTCGGGCTTGAACATTTTCGAACGCTTCGAAGCGGTGGTGGCCGGCGTTGTCGATGAAATGGTCGTCGATGGCAGCATCCCCGCCGAGGCAGCGGCTCGCGCAACCATTGTGCTGGAGCCGCCCAGAGACTCCGCACATGGCGACATGGCTTCCAATGCGGCCATGGCGCTGTCGAAGTCTGCGAAGCTGAAGCCGCGCGAACTGGCAACGCGCATGGCAATGGCGCTGGCCCGCCATCCAGACATTGCCACCGCCGAAGTGGCCGGGCCGGGCTTCATCAATCTGCGGCTGGAACGGACGGTGTGGGAAAACGAACTGCGCACCATGCTTGCGGCCGGCGACAACTATGGGCGTGGCGCAGCGCGGCCGCAGCAGCTGCCGATCAATGTCGAGTATGTGTCCGCCAACCCGACCGGCCCGATGCACATGGGGCATTGTCGCGGCGCGGTGGTGGGCGATGCACTGGCCAGCCTGCTGCAGTTTCACGGGTCTGCGGTGGTCCGCGAATATTATGTCAATGATGCCGGCGGCCAGGTCGATGTGCTCGCCCGCTCGGTGCACCTGCGCTATCGCGAGGCGCTGGGGGAAACTGTCGAGATTCCCGAAGGCCTTTATCCGGGCGACTATCTGGCGCCGGTCGGTGCTGCGCTGGCGGCCGAGTTCGGCGGGCTGTTCCAGCTGGCGCCGGAAGCCGGGTGGCTGGCGCTGTTCCGCTCGCGAGCAGTCGAGGCGATGCTCGATCTCATCAAGGCGGATCTGGCGCTGCTTGGCATCCACCATGATGTCTTCTCGTCCGAAGCCGCGATTCAGGCGTCTGGCGCGGTGGAAGCCGCAGAGGCCGATCTGCGGGCGCGGGATCTGGTGTATCAAGGCACGCTGCCGCCACCGAAAGGCGAAACGTCGGATGATTGGGAACCGGTCGAGCTGCCACTGTTCCGGTCGACCCGCTACGGCGACGATATCGACCGGCCGATCCGCAAATCCAGTGGCCAGTGGACCTATTTCGGCGCCGACATGGCCTATCACGCCGAAAAGGCCAGCCGGTCGTCGGCGCTGGTCAACATCTGGGGCGCCGATCACGCCGGCACCGTGAAGCGCATCGAGGCAGCAGTGGAGGCACTGACCCACGGGCGGGTCAGTCTCGATGTGCGGCTGGTGCAGATGGTGCGGCTGTTCCGGGCCGGCGAGCCGGTAAAGATGTCCAAGCGATCCGGCAATTTCGTGACTCTGGCAGACGTGGTGCACGAGGTGGGCCGCGATGTCGTGCGCTTCATGATGCTGACCAAGCGCAGCGAAGCACCGCTGGATTTCGATTTCGCACATGTGGTGGAGCAATCGCGCGAAAACCCTGTTTTCTATGTGCATTATGCCCATGCCCGCATTCAGTCCGTGTTGCGCAAGGCGGGCGATATGGCGCTCCCCGAAGTGCCACCGCTGGAGCGGCTGGATGACGGTGAACTGGCGCTGGTGCAACTGGCGGCGCAATGGCCGCGCACCGTGGGGCAAGCCGCCACTGCCCGCGAGCCGCACCGCATCGCATTTTTTCTGGCGGACCTGGCCGGCGCCTTCCACACCTTGTGGAACCGCGGCAACGACGATCCGGCGCATCGGCTGATCATCGCCGATGATGTCGGCCTGACCGCAGCGCGGCTGGCGCTGGCGCGCGCCACCGCCGGGGTCATCCGCACGGCGCTTGGCGTGATGGGCGTTGCCGCAGCCGACGAGCTTCGCTGACGCCATGGCGCGAAGCCCGTTTCCGTCCAGCCCATCACCAAGAGGCGAAGCCAGCCGCCGCATAGCGATCGACGATGGGCCGGCAGCGCGGCCACCCTGGCTGGAGGAAGGCGATGCCGACGACGCCGCCGGCAGCACCCTGATCGGCCGGCGAACGCTTTGGGCACTGGCGATCGGCCTGATTGGCCTGATCGCAGGGGTGGCACTCGGTGTGTGGCTGCTGGGGCGACAGGAAGCGCAGCCCATCGACATGCTGCCGCCCGGAGCCGCGGTTCCGCTGGTGCGCTCGCCGGGGCCCTGGAAGGAGGCACCTGTCGGCCCCGAGACGGATGGCCAGCTGGTAAAAGGCGCCGGCGATCTCACGTATCCAACAGGCGACGGCAAGGACCCGGACGGCGCAATCGCGATCGATCTGACGCCCGAGGCGCCGCTGCTGCGCCCTGGCGCGGTGCCCGACGCGCCGACAGACATCGAGGAGGATGCCGACACGGTGGCGATCATGCCCGCAACACCGCCATCGGCGCCGATTGCGCCACCGGC
This sequence comes from Sphingomonadales bacterium, assembly GCA_038217965.1. Classification (GTDB taxonomy): domain Bacteria; phylum Pseudomonadota; class Alphaproteobacteria; order Sphingomonadales; family Sphingomonadaceae; genus Sandaracinobacteroides. The sequence goes on from JBBRKH010000295.1 coordinate 3,026, forward strand.
AAGGAGCCGCGAGCCA
>JBBRKH010000296.1:0-3030 GCA_038217965.1 Sphingomonadales bacterium
CAATATCGGGGAAATTCGCGACGAAGCTGGCAACGGTTCCGGCGGGCGGCCCAATTAGCCGTCAGTCCGCCACCTTCAGCACCTGCTTGCCTCGGTTCGCGCCGCTGAACAGGCGCATGAGCGTCTTCGGCGCGTTTTCAAAGCCGATTTGCTCGTCCACCCGGAATACCAGCCTGCCCTCCTTTACCAGCCCGGCAAGCCGCTGCCGCAGCGACGGAAATTCGGATGCCCAGTCCAGCACGATGAAGCCGCGCATGGTGGCCCGGCGGAACACCAGGTTGAAATAGTTTTCCGGGCCGGCGGGCATGGTGCCGGTTTCATAGCGGCTGATGCCGCCGCAAATCACGATGCGGGCGCCGGTCGCGATATGGGCCAGCATGTCGTTCAGGATGCGCCCGCCGACATTGTCGAAAACCACATCGACACCGTGGGGCGCCAGCGCCTTCAGGCGCGCACGCAGATCCTCGTTCTTGTAGTCGATTGCCGCATCATAGCCGGCTTCCTCCACCAGCCAGCGGCATTTCTCCGCCCCGCCCGCAATGCCGATGGTGCGGCAACCGGCAACCTTTGCCAGTTGCCCGACGGTGGAGCCGGTGGCGCCGGCCGCTCCGGAAACCAGCACGGTGTCGCCTGGCTTTGGTTCGCCAAGCTTGAACAGCCCGCACCAGGCGGTGAGACCCGTAGTGCCCAGCACCGAGAGCATGGCGGTCGGCGGCAGATCGGGATGCACGGCCTCGAAGCCCTGCCCATCGGTAATCAGATGCTCTGTCCAGCACGTCATGCCGGCATACAGCGCGCCCTCCTGCAGGCGCGGCGTGTTCGATTTCAGCACGCGGGCGATGCCGGAGCCGCGCATGACGTCGCCGATCGCCATCGGTGCCACATAGTCCGCCACATTCTCCGCCCAGCCCTTCTGCGCCGGATCGAAGCCGAGCCACAGCGTCTGGAGCAACGCCTCACCGGGGCCGGGCTCCGGCAGATCGGTTGCAACAAGGAGGAAGTCACCATCCTTGAGCGGCCGCCCGCGCGGGTGATCGTTCAACAGCCATTGCAGGGTCTTCATGCGTCGCTCCTCCATGTCGGCAAGCTTCATGGCGCGCCCGGCGCACAGGAGGGACTGGCGTTGTCGGTAGGTCTGGCGCTTTGCAGGGGTCAGATCCGCTGCAGCGCCTCGGCATGCACGGCGCGGTCGCCGGCCGCCAGCACCCGGCCTTCGCTTTTCAGGCCGAGTGCGGCACCGCGCCAGTCGGTGATGATCCCGCCGGCGCCCTCGATCACCGGAACCAGCGCCGCCCAATCATACACCTTCAGGCCCTCCTCCATCACGAGATCGAGGCAGCCGGCTGCCAGCAGACCATAGTTGTGGCAATCGCCCCCCAGCAACATATCCCCTACCGATCGACCGATGCGCTGGAACGCTGCATGGCCGCTGGCACTGAACATGTGCGGCGCGGTGGTGGCGGCATGGGCCTGTTGCAGGCTTTCGCATTTTCGCGAGCGCACCGGCTTGCCGTTGAGCGTGGTGCCAATCTGGCCTGAAACCTGGCCCACCCAGCGATCGCCGGCCGCGCCCGAATCGATGATGCCCAGAATCGGCTTGTCGTTCTCCAGCAGCGCAATCAGCGTGCCGTAAAGCTGCCGCCCGGCCACGAACCCGCGCGTGCCGTCGATCGGATCAAGCACCCACAGCCGCCCGCTGCGCGAGGGGACGATACCATATTCCTCGCCAATGATGCCGTCGCTTGGTCGGTCGCGCTCGATGATGCGTCGCATGACAGCTTCCGCGGCGCGATCGGCGGCGGTTACCGGCGAGAAATCCTGCTTGCGTTCCACCTTGGCGTTGCCGCGAAACCACGGGCGGATTGCGTCTGCTGCGGCATCAGCCAACCGCAGAGCCAGAATGATGTCGGCGGTCAGGCTCATGTCATGCCGAATTCGGCCAACAGCTGCGCGCGAGCAGAATCCAGCATCGGTGCCGAAGCTCGCGTGGCGGGATCGGGATGCGCTGAAAACTTGATGGGATTGCCTGCCACCATCAGCCGTGCACCGCCCGGCATCGCTGTTTCCACCAGCATGTTGCGTGCGGCGACCTGCGGATTGGCAAGTGCTTCGCCCACGCTGTTGAGCGGGCCACAGGGCACGCCGGAGTCCGCAAGGCGCTCCAGCCAGTGCGCCGCCGGTGCCGTCTTAAGTCGGGCTTCAAGCAGCGCCGATAGTTCCGCCACATGCGCGCTGCGGCTATCGTTGCTGGCAAAGCGCAGATCGGCAGAGAGGTCGTCGAGGCCGAGCGCGGCAAGGCAGGCGGTCCACAGCGCGTCGTTGCCGGCGGCGATCACGATCGGGCGATCGGCGCATTGAAAGGCCTGGAACGGCGTGATGGAAGGGTGCCGGTTGCCCAGCGGGCCGGGGCTTTGTCCGCTCACCTGCAATCGGGCAATGGCATTTTCCAGGATCGCTATCTGGCAATCCAGCATCGCCACATCCAGATGCTGGCCCAAGCCGGTTTTTTCGCGGGCGATCAGCGCTGCCTGGATGCCGATCACGGTGAACAGCGCCGCGGTGATGTCGCCAAGCGAGGTGCCGACACGGGTTGGCGGTGTGCCCGCGTGCCCGGTGATGCTCATGATCCCGCCCATTGCCTGCACTATGATATCGTAGGCCGGCTTCAATGCATCGGGACCGGTCTGCCCGAAGCCGCTGGCCGACGCCAGGATGAGGCGGGGATGCAGGCGGTGCAGGGCATCGAAACCATAGCCCATGCGGGCTAGCGCACCGGGGCGGAAATTTTCCACCAGCACATCGGCGCGCGCCACCAGCGCTGCGAAAATCGCGCGGTCGCCCGCTGTCTTCAGATCGAGTGCTATCGATTCCTTGCCGCGATTGACGCTGGTGAAATAGGCGCTTTCGCCGTGCAGGAACGGCCCGATGGAGCGGCTGTCGTCGCCGCCGTCCGGCGCCTCCACCTTGATGACCCTCGCACCCAGATCGGCCAGCAGCATGGTCGCAAAAGGGCCTGCCAGAACTCGGGTG
>JBBRKH010000297.1:0-3022 GCA_038217965.1 Sphingomonadales bacterium
AAACCGCTGGTTTCCGGGGCCTTTTCCTATTCCGCTGCCAGCCTTTTGTCGGCGGGCGGATTCCAGCTGAGCACCGGCTTGCGGGCGGCTTGCGTCTCGTCCAGTCGGCTTCTCGGCGCAAAGTGCGGGGAGGACACGAACGCGGCACCCTCCCCCGCCCGCGCCCGCCCTGCGAGGTGGCGGAGCGTGGCGATGAACTGGTCGAGGTTGGCCCTGCTTTCGGTTTCGGTCGGCTCGATCAGCATGGCGCCGTGCACGACCAGCGGAAAATACATGGTCATCGGGTGGAAGCCCTCGTCGATCATGGCTTTGGCGAAATCAAGCGTGGTGACGCCTGAATCCTTCAGGAAGCCGTCGTCGAACAGGGCTTCGTGCATGCAAGGGCCGCTGGCGGCAAAGGGTGCGCTCATCACATCCTGCAAACTCCGCAATATGTAATTGGCGTTCAGCACGGCATCTTCAGCCACCTGCCGCAGACCATCAGCGCCGTGGCTCATCATGTAGGTGAGCGCGCGGACGAACATGCCCATCTGGCCGTGGAAGGCGCACAGCCGGCCGACGCTGCGTTCATGATGCTCGGCGGTCGCGGTTTCCTCCTCGATCAGGTGGAAGCGCCCGTCGGCGGCCTCCACGAAGGGCAGCGGCGCAAAAGGCGCCAGTGCTGCGGAAAACACCACCGGGCCGGAGCCGGGCCCGCCGCCGCCGTGCGGGGTGGAAAAGGTTTTGTGCAGGTTTATGTGCATGGCATCGACCCCGAGGTCGCCCGGGCGCACACGGCCGACGATGGCATTGAAATTGGCGCCATCGCAATAGACATAGGCACCGGCGGCGTGGACGGCATCGGCAATGATCTTCAGGTCAGGCTCGAACAGGCCGCACGTGTTGGGGTTGGTGATCATCACGGCGGCAACATCCTGGCCCAGGCGTGCAAGGAGCGCGGACGTGTCCACCCGACCGCGTGCGTCGGCGGGGATGTCTTCCACGGCATAGCCGCAGAAGGCGGCTGTCGCGGGATTGGTGCCGTGCGCGGATTCGGGCACGAGCACCACCTTGCGCGCGTCGCCGCGCGCTTCGTGCGCGGCGCGGATGGCCAGCATGCCGCACAGCTCGCCGTGTGCGCCGGCCTTGGGCGTCATGGCAACAGCAGGCATGCCCGTCAGCGTTTTCAGCCAGTGCGCCAGCCGGTGGATGAGCTCCAGCGCACCCTGCACGCTGTCTTGCGGCTGCAGCGGATGAATATCCGCAAATCCGGGAAGACGCGCCATTTTCTCGTTCAGCCGCGGATTGTGCTTCATGGTGCACGAGCCGAGCGGGAAGATGCCGAGATCGATGCCGTAGTTCTGCCGGCTGAGACGGGTGAAGTGGCGGACGGTCTCGCCTTCCGACAGGCCGGGAAGCCCGATCGGCGCGCTGCGCTCCAGCCCGGCGAAGCGCGTGGTGTGCGGCGGCACCGGCTCCAGATCGACGCCGGTTTCGTGGGGGCTGCCGCGTTCGAAAATCAGCGGCTCTTCCAGCATCAGCCCCTTGTTGCCGGTGAAGGTGATCCCGCTGGGTTGGCTTGCGCCGATGGGGGCCGAGGGGCGGCCTGTCGCGGTCATGCTCATGCGCCTGAATACTCCGATCCAATGACTTCGGTGAGTGCGCGCACCAGCGCGTCGATATCCGCCTTCGACACCGTCTCGGTGACGGCCAGGATCAGCACATTCTCCAGATCCGGCAGCTGCGGCCAGAGCCGCGCCGCGCTCACGCCGCCCAGCACGCCCATCTCCGCCATGTCGCGCACCGCCTGCCGGGCGGGCACGGGGAGCCGGATCGCGAACTCGTTGAAAAAGCGCGGGGTCAGCATCTGCACGCCGGGGATGGCGGCGAGCCGGTCTGCGGTTTCCACGGCACGGGCATGGTTCAGCTCGGCCAGATGCCGCAGGCCCGTTTCGCCCAGCAGGGTCATGTGAATGGTGAAGGCCAGGCTCATCAGGCCGGAATTGGTGCAGATGTTCGAGGTCGCCTTTTCGCGGCGGATATGCTGCTCTCGGGTCGACAGCGTCAGCACAAAGCCGCGGCGACCGTCGGCATCGACGGTTTCGCCGCACAGCCGCCCGGGCATCTGCCGCACATGCTTGTGATTGCAGGCAAAAAGCCCGAGGTGCGGCCCGCCGAACTGCAGGCCGACGCCCAGCGACTGGCCTTCGCCGACGACGATGTCGGCGCCCATTTCGCCGGGCGAGCGAATGGCCCCCAGCGAAACGACTTCGGTGACGACGACGATCAGCAGCGCGCCGTGCGCGTGGGCGGCGGCGGCCAGCTCGCTCAGGTCGGCGACATGGCCAAAGCAATCAGGGTTCTGCACCACCACGGCAGACGTATCGCTGTCGATGCGGGCGATGATGTCGGCGAGATCGTCGGTCGGCGGCGCGCTGCACAGGGTGGGCACGCCGGTGACCAGCTGGTCGCCGGTGAAACGGCACAGTGTTTGGGCAGCGTGCAGATAGTGCGGATGCACGCCGCAGGAAATGATGGTCTTGCCGCGCCGGGTGATGCGCCGGGCCATGAAGATCGCCTCGGTCATCGCGGTGGAGCCGTCGTACATCGAGGCGTTGGCGACATCCATTCCCGTGAGGCGCGCCACCTGCGTCTGGAATTCGAACAGATACTGCAGCGTGCCCTGCGCGATTTCCGGCTGATAGGGGGTGTAGCTGGTGAGAAATTCGCCGCGCTGGATGAGGTGATCGACACTGGCCGGCACATGGTGGCGATAGGCGCCGCAACCGAGGAAGAAGGGATGGTCGCCGGCGACCATGTTCTTCTTCGCCAGGCGCGCAAGGTCGCGTTCCACCAGCATTTCCGGCATGACCATCGGCAGGTCGGCAATCGGCCCGGGAAACCGGGCCTCGGCAGGCACATCGACGAACAGGTCGTCGATGCTGTCGGCGCCGATGGTGGCGAGCATCGCTTCGCGGTCTGCGGCGGTGAGCGGGAGGTAACGCATCAGCTTTCCTTTCGCATCTGCCAGCGCAGACGCACA
>JBBRKH010000298.1:0-3011 GCA_038217965.1 Sphingomonadales bacterium
ATGCAGCGGCTGATCAATTCGGGGCTGGCGCTTCCGGCGAATGGCGCCGGATTGCAGCCCATAGTTGGCGCGCCGCCCCCCCCGGTAAGTCCAGTTGAAGGCCGGTATCTGTTCATGCGTCGGGAAATCGTTGAACTGATGCCGATGCTTCCCGCACTCGATCGGGTTTTCGGATGGCTTTTCAAGCCATTCGGTGTCGCAGCTTGGGCAATATCGGGCCTGGTTGCGCTGTTTTTGCTGGTTTCAGGCCTTCAGCCGGGAGAGCTTTTCGGTTGGGCGCAACAATTCAGTGCGGCGGAAGCTTTTGGGCTGTTCGTCGTATTTCTGGTCTTGAAATTGGCACATGAGCTCGGTCACGCGCTGGCGTTGCGGCGCATGGCGGCCGCCGAAGGCTTACCTTTGGCATCAATTCGCGCCGGGGTCGCGCTGATGCTCCTGGCGCCGTTTCCCTTCACCAATGCCAGCGCAGCTTGGGGCCTATCGAGCAAGTGGCGTCGCGTCGCGGTCAGCGCTGCCGGAATGTATATTGAAAGCTGGGCAGCCATCCTTGCTATTCTCATCTGGTCAATAAGCGCTGATCCGCTGGTGCGGGTCGCCTGCATCCAGGTTGCTACCGTTGCCGGTGTTACGACCTTGCTTTTCAATCTCAATCCGCTCGGCAGGATGGATGGCTATTATATCCTCGGCGACCTGTTTGAACGCCCCAATCTGGCGCAGCGTGGTCAGGCGGCCGCAATGGCCATGGCGGCCCGTCTGTTTTCGATCCGGCCCGCCGCAGAGCGACCACAGCTGGAACCCGTAATGCTCACCTACTGGATCGGTATGGTCGGCTACAGATTGCTGGTGTTTTCGGGCATGATTTGGCTGGCATTGAAGCTTTCTCCCATTGCGGCCGTGGTCATGATTGGCGTCGCAGTGTCATTGATTTTGGTCCGTCCGGCCTTGGCGACATCAAAATGGTTGATCTCGATGGCGGCCGAGCCTGAGCGGGTGAAGCGGCGGTTGCTGGCGGTGGCAATCGGGAGTTTGGCGTTCACAAGTTTGGTACCGTTGCCCGATGGCATCGTCGCAAGCGGCATTGCCGAGGCAAGCGATGCACGATTTGTCTTTCCGCCGCGCGACGTACAAATTATTGCTGCGGCTCCGGCCGGAACCACCGCCGCTGGGCCAGCGCTTGAACTGTGGGCACCCGATCTTGTCAACGAGCGCGGCCGAGTCGCTGCCCGCCAGCTGGAAGCATTAGAAAACTGGCGGCGTGCCGCTGACAGCCCCGGTGACGGCAGCAGTCAGGTTGCCGCCGAGGCGGCTGGCAGCAATTCGGCAACGCTGACAAGCCTCGATTCCGAGATTGACCGGTTGACGTTACCCACGACCGCGGGGTGGGATCCACTTGATGCCGGGGATTACATCGGCTCTTGGGTCGCACCGGATCGCTCAAAGCCCCTCGCGGTGGCAATGGGGAGTGGCCAGATGCGGCTGGTAGCCCTGGTCACCGAAGCCGATGCTGAAACGCTGCGCTCGGGCAGCCGCGATGCTATGGCGCGTGTTGCGGGACGCGCCGATCGCCGCTTTGCAGCGCGCATTACCAGAATTGATGCCGAAGCCCGCAGCGTTTTGCCTTCAGCCGCGCTCGGGCGCCCAGGCGGCGGCGCGATCGCGGTTGACCCCTTTGAAGCCAGTGGCCGGCGCGCAGAAATGCCGCTGATACGTGTTTGGTTGACCCCTGCTACCAACGCACCCCACTTGCGGCACGGCCAGCGCGTCGACGTGCGTATGGGCGCCCCAGCACGGCCCGCACTGTGGCAAGCCGTCGTTGCTATTGCGCGACTGGTTGAAAAGCCGGTGGCGCTGGAGAGCCGCAATGACTTATAGAACTACCATGATCAAATTACGTTTTTTCTACTGGCCAATGGCATTGTTGGCCACTGTCGCCAACGCGCAAGCACCTGCCGTCCGTATCGCTGCCAAGCCAGCGGCAAAGCCCTCGGCAATACGACAACCGACTGCGCTCGCAGTCTTTTCTGCTGATCGCGCTGTCACCCTGCGCCCCGGTACAGATGGCAGGGTCGTTGCTGTTGGCGCCGTCGAAGGCTCAAGAGTTCGCAGTGGTGCGATGATCGTAAGGCTCGACGACCGCGAGCAGCGGGCGCGGGTCGCTCTTGCAGGGCAGGGGGCCGCCTCGACGGCTGAGTTGAACGCCGCTGAAGTGCGGCGTAAGGAAGCCCAGGCGAAGTTGGGCGGCATTAGTTCCGCTGCGGCTACCGGGGCTGCAACCAGTTGGGAATTGCGTCAGGCAAAAGCGGCGGCTGACCAAGCCGCAGAAGAAGCGCGAATGGCCCGCGATCGGCGCGGGATTGAAGGTCAACGATTGCAGCTCGAACAGGTTGTGCTTCGGAATTATGTTGTCACGGCGCCGTTTGACGGCCGGGTGACACGAATAGGCGCCCGCGTGGGAATGACCATTCGCAAATCTGATCCAGTTGCAACGATAGTGGACCTGACATTGCTGCGTGGCGAAGCATTTGTGCCGGTGGCGAATTACAACCAGCTGAAAGTGGGGGCGGTCTATCGCGTTGACTTTGCTGCCCCATTTTCCGGAGGCCGGCGCGCAACACTGGCCTATATCGATCCGGCGATCGATGCCGGGCTGGTACGCTGCGTTTTCAAGCTGGACAACGCTTCGGAAGCCCTTCCCTCGGGTCTTCAAGCCCGCATCCAACTTGCACCCTTGCTGAAATGACCGCTACAAAAACGCCCGTTAATGCGCTGCGCCAGGCACTTGATGGCCTTGGCGGTTCGGATGTAGACGCTGGCAAGCGGATGGTGGCATTTCAGGCTAAACTGCTCAACAGTAATGCACGAGCGTTGGTACGGGTAGTCGATGGGATTGTTGTAGAGCCGGCAGAACTAGGTGAAATCGAAACGCGGCTTGCCGTTTCGGCAGCGGTGAACGGCGTCGCGGTAGAGGGGAATGGCGCTGCTGCCGTTATCGGCCCCGCGCCAGCTGGGGG
>JBBRKH010000299.1:0-3007 GCA_038217965.1 Sphingomonadales bacterium
GGGAAACACCCACCGCGCCAAAGCCCAGCAGCAGCATCGCCCAGGTTGCAGGCTCGGGTACAACAACCTGATCACGGCCACCGCTGAAGCCAAAGCTGCCGAAATCACCGCCTCCGCAATCGTTGGTGATGACATTGGTGTCCAGCGTCACCGCCGCATTGGCCGCGAGCGCCCGCCCGCACAGGATCCGTGCACCCGTGTTCAAGGTGATGCTCTGGTCTGCCAGCACGTTGCCCGCAAAGGTGGTCGTAGTGCCCAGCGTCGCCGAGCTTCCGACATTCCAGTATAGCGTGGTGTTGGCATTGCCGTTCAGCACCACGACCGACGAAGCGCTGCCGGTGGTCAGCGTCGATCCGATCTGGAACACGAAGGCCGCATTGTTGTCACCGACGGCGTCGAGGGTCAACATGCCTTCAAGCTGTGCCGAGCTGGCGAAGAAATAGACGCCCGGCGTGAGCACCAGCACCGTGCCGCCCGAACCCAGCACCTGGCCGGTCAGGTCGAAGGTCGGCGGCAGCGAAGCCAGCGTCGCGCGCGCAATCGCCAAATCGCTTTGCGCAAGGGCAGCAACCGCATCGGTTTGATGCAGCGTACCGTTCAGGGTAATGCTCGCCAGCCCGGTGATCGATGTGCCTGGGCTCAAGCCCAGATCGCCATCGATGGTGGTGGGGCCGGTGTTGGTTACCGTTGAGGCACCGAGGACAGCAAATTCCTGCGCCGATGCCAACACGGACACTGCTTTTGTCGGCGTCGCAAACGCAGCAAGCGAAACCGCTATCAGCAAAGCGCCAGCATATCTGCCACGCCATCTGCCGACGCCGCTTGCGAACCTGTTACGGCGTGTATCAGAGACAATGGCGGTCGTATCCGCCAGGATAAAGCTGGTATTCACAGGCAAATCCAATCCGTAACGTTTACCGTGATACGCTGATATACTGTCAGCTCACCGAGCTGCCGATATTTTTGCGAATCACCACATTACGACCCTGACCCGTCAATAGCATAAGTCGGGCACATGCCACACATGATTAATATTAAATTTTGATGAATCTTTGCTGCTATCGTGCGCCAATTGCCCTCACGAAATCGAGGCAGACTCCAAGAGCTGGCAACTGGCAGCCCGCCAAGTCGACCTTCACTCCGCCGGTGCCAGATGCGGATGGCCCACATGGCTCTTGCGGTAGCCATAGGAGACATAGAAGACCAGGCCGATCGCGGCCCAGCCCAGGAACATGAGCTCGGTGTACCCTGACAGCTGAAAAAACAGGAAGACGCAGCCGGCAGTCGCCATGGGCGCCACCACCCACACCAGTGGCGTGCGGAAACTGCGCGGCCGATCCGGTTGGGTACGGCGCAGGATCATCACGCTGATCGCCACCAGGGCGAAGGCAAACAGCGTTCCGGAATTGGAAATGTCGGCCAGCGCGCCTACCGGGAACAGCGCCGCAAACACTGCCACGAACACCCCGGTGCAGATGGTCACCACGTGTGGCGTCCCGTATTTCGGGTGCAGCTTGGCAAAGAATTCGGGCAGCAGGCCGTCGCGGCTCATCACGAAGAAGATGCGGGTCTGGCCGAACATCATCATGAGCACAACCGACGGCAGCGCCAGTCCGGCGGCAATCGCCACCAGATCGCCCGCCCAACCGAAGCCGATTTCCCGCAGCACGAACGCCAGAGCTTCCTTCGAAGCTGCCAGTTCGCCGCCGGGCTGGGCGCCGACCGAGCCGATCGCGCCGGCCGCCACCAACAGATAGATCACCGTGCAGATGGCAAGCGATCCAATCAGCCCGATCGGGATATTGCGCTGCGGATTGATGGTTTCCTCCGCCGCAGTGGACACCGCATCGAAGCCGACATAGGCGAAGAAAATCGACGCCGCAGCGGCGGCGACGCCCAAGGTCACCATATTGCCGGATATCGGATCCACCACATTTCGTGCGAAGAAACCGTTGGGCGCAAAGGGTTCGAAATTGGCTGCATCGATTGCCGGAATGGCCAGCGCGATGAACAATGCCAGCGCCGCCACCTTGATCAACACCAGCACGGAGTTGAAGCGCGCGCTTTCCTTCGTGCCGCGGATCAGCAGCAGCATGACCAGCAGCGCAATCCCCATGGCCGGAAGGTTGATCAGACCCGGCGTCTTGTCGAACGGCCCGTTGGTGAAAGTCGTCGGAACCGTGATGCTGAAAATCTCCTCCACCAGGCGCACCATATAGCCCGACCAGCCGACCGAAACGGCCGATGCCGCGATGGCATATTCGAGCACCAGCGCCCAGCCGACCACCCAGGCCACCAGCTCGCCCATGGTGCCGTAGCTGTAGGTGTAGGCCGATCCCGACACCGGAATCATCGAAGCCATTTCCGCATAGCAGAGCGCCGCCAGCGCGCAGACGGTGGCAGCGATGATGAAGCTGATCATCATTGCAGGGCCAGCCTTGGTCGCCGCTTCCGATGTGAGCACGAAGATGCCTGTGCCGATGATGGCGCCGATGCCCAGCATGGTCAGCTGAAATGCACCGAGCGTCCGGGTGAGCGATTTCCGCTCGGCGCTTGCAAGAATGTCGTCAAGGGATTTGACGCGCCAGAACAGCATTCGTAGGTCTCCTGAACCCCGTTGGGGCGCTTGTATCGTTGCGGTGACCGTGGTGCCTTCCCACGCCGCGGTCAAGCAGGCTTTGGACTAACCCTGTTGCCCATTGCGCGACACCATCGGCCCCAGCGCCTTGCCACCGAAAATATGGACATGCAGGTGCGGCACCTCCTGGTGCGAATCCTGGCCGGCGTTGGAAAGGATCCGATAGCCGCCTTCCTCCAGTCCGAGTTGCCGCGCGACCTCGCCGACCGACCGCCAGAAGCCGACAACAAGCTCGGCGGGCGCGTGCGCGGCAAAATCGGCAAGGCTGACATAGGGCCCCTTGGGAATCACCATCACATGCACAGGCGCCTGCGGCGAAATGTCGTGGAATGCCAGCGCGTGTTCGGTTTCCAGCACGGTCTTGTTCGG
>JBBRKH010000300.1:0-2992 GCA_038217965.1 Sphingomonadales bacterium
GGTAAATCCGGTCCAGATCGGTGATGCCAAGCTTCCAGGCGCGTTGCTTCTCATCCTCGTTGCGGAAAATCAGCCGCCCCTGGAACTGCCCACCAACGCAGCGCAGGGCGGCCGCCGCCAGCACGCCCTCGGGCGCCCCGCCGGATCCCAGATAGATGTCGATCGTCGTCTCCGGATTGGTGACCGCAATCACGCCCGCAACGTCGCCATCGGGGATCAGCACGATGCCGCAGCCGAGCGCGCGCAATTCGCGGATCAGCGCCTCGTGGCGCGGCCGATCCAGCACACAGGCGATGATGTCGCCTGGCTCGACGCCCTTGGCAGCGGCGAGCGCCTTCACATTTTCGGTCGCCGTGCGGTCGAGCCCCACCAGCCCCTCGGGATGCCCCGGGCCGATCGCCAGCTTTTCCATGTAGGTGTCCGGCGCGTTCAGCAGGCCGCCCTCTTCGGCGATGGCCAGCACGGCAAGCGCGTTCGGCCCGGCCTTGGCGGTGATGGTGGTGCCCTCCAGCGGATCGAGCGCGATATCGATCTTCGGGCCGGTGCCGATGGCCGAGCCGACCTTCTCGCCGATATACAGCATCGGCGCTTCGTCGCGCTCGCCTTCGCCGATCACCACGGTGCCATCGAACGCCAGCCGGTTCAGCGCATCGCGCATGGCCTCTACAGCGGCGGCGTCAGCGGCCTTTTCGTCACCTCGGCCAACCATGCGGGAGGCGGCAATCGCGGCATATTCCGTCACCCGCACCATTTCGAGCACCAGCACCCGGTCAAGCACCTGCGACGGCATCAAGGCCGGCGTAACAATCGGCAAAGTCATCGCAAATTCTATCCTTCGGCTGCCAGTATCGGCATGAAAAGCGGGGCGCCCGACACGCTGTCGAGCCGGGCCATAGCAGCAAGTGCAGCGCGAATCGCCTGTTCCGCGCACTCGTGCGTCACCATCACGACGAGCGCGGTGCCGTCTGCATTGGCGGCCGGCTGTATGAGGCTTTCGATCGACACGCCGGCGTCGCGCATCGCAGCGGTCAGGTCGGCAAGCACCCCCGGCCGATCGCAAACCGTCAAGCGGATATAGGTCCGCCCGAACCGGCTGTTCGGATCGGCTGGCGGCAGTTCGGCCAGCGCGGCAACCGGCATGGCAAAGGCCGGCCCGGCCTCGCCGCGCGCGATATCGATAAGATCGGCCACCACCGCGCTCGCGGTTGGACCCTCGCCCGCGCCGCGGCCCTGAAACAGCAGTCGGCCAACATAATTGCCCTCCGCCACCACGGCGTTCAGCGGGCCTTCGACTGCGGCCAGCGGGTGCGCCAGCGGCACGAGGCAGGGATGCACCCGCTGCAACAAGGCATTGCCCTGCACCGCCGCAAGGCCCACCAGCCGCACCTTGTATCCCAGCGCCGCAGCCTGTCGCAGATCGGCCAGCCGGATATCGCGAATCCCGCCGGTTTCGACGCTGGCAAAATCCAGCCGCGAGCCGAACGCCAGGCTGGCCAGGATCGAAAGCTTGTGCGCCGCATCGATGCCATCGATGTCAAAGCTCGGATCGGCTTCGGCAAAGCCCAACGCCTGCGCATCCGCCAGCACATCGGCAAACTCCAGCGCCTCCTTCTCCATCCGCGTGAGGATGTAATTGCAGGTGCCGTTCAATATTCCGTAAACGCGCGACAATTCGTTGGCAGCCGCCCCCTCGCGCAACCCCTTGATGACCGGGATTCCGCCCGCCACCGCCGCCTCGAATTTCAGCGGCGTCGCCTGCTGTTCCGCCAGCAGTGCAAGCTCAAGGCCATGATGCGCCAGCATTGCCTTGTTGGCAGTGACGAAAGGCTTGCCGGCTGCCAGCGTCGCCCGCGCGAGCGTCAGCGCAGGCCCGTCGGCACCCCCGACCAGCTCGACAACCACATCCACGTCGGCCCGGCCGGCAAGCGCGGTCGCATCATCCACCCAGGCAAAGCGCGCGAGATCAACGCCCCGCTCCCGCGAACGATCCCGCGCCGAAACCGCCGTCACCACAATCTGCCGCCCCGCCCGCCGCGCCAGCAGCGCCGCATTGGCATCCAGCAGCTTGACGACGCCCCCGCCAACCGTCCCGATGCCCGCAAGACCGATGCGCAACGCGCTCTCCTGATGCGATGGTTTCATGCAGCGGCTCTAGACGCTGCACGCCCCGTGTATCAACCCGCCTCGCCCAAAGCACACAGAAGGACGATGTGTTGCGGCTGAAGGGAGCCGAAGGGCTGAGGCGGCTTCGCGTCGGCGACTGGCGGGTCGTGTGTAGCGAGACGCTGATGGTGCTTCGCATCATCCGTGTGCCGCCGCGCGGCGGCGTGTACGACTGAGGAGCAGGAAGATGGGAATTCACGCGCAACGGCTGATCGCGCCCGACGGGTCGGAAATGGTGGTGCTCAGCGCTGCCGACTTTGACCGGCTGCTGGAAGCCTATGAAGACGCCGAAGACGCAATGGAAGGCATGCGCCTGCTGCGCGAGATCGAGATCGAAGGCACCGTTCCCGGTGCCGTGCTGGACGCCGTCTACGACGAAGGCATCACCGCCGTCCTCGCCTGGCGCCGCTACCGTGGCCTCAGCCAGGCCGAACTGGCGCGGCGTGCGGGAATCTCGCAGGTCTGGCTCGGCCGAATCGAAAGCGGGATGGGGCACGGCAAGCCGCGCGTGCGCGCAGCAATCGCCGCCGCACTCCATGCCCCGCTATGGACGCTCGATATCGGTCAACAGGAATTCCCCAACAATTCCCGTAACGGCACGCCTGACCCCGCCATGCGATGAATGGGCCGACACGGATGGCAGGCATAGCCACTAGCATTAGGCAAACTGCCCCCGGATTTCCATCCTCCCCCGAAGCGGAGGCAACTCCAGATCCTCCCCTGCAAGGGGACGCGACTCGCCGCACAGCGGCGGCGGGAGGGTTGTCCCCACTTCAATACTGTCCGCCATCCCCCGGCGTTAATATCCCTCCGGCGCTCCGCGCCGCCT
>JBBRKH010000301.1:0-2964 GCA_038217965.1 Sphingomonadales bacterium
GTCGATTGCACCCAGTCGAAATGCCCGTCCGGGAAGGCCGACAGGTCTTCGCCGTTCATCTGCACGAAGGAAATGTTGCCCACTCCCATGGATTGCGCCCGCGCGTGGCCATAGCGCAACGAAGGCGCCGCTGTGTCTATCGCGATGACCTCGGATTCGGGAAAGCCTGCTGCCAGCGGCACTGCATTGTGGCCGATGGTGCAGCCGACATCGAGGATGCGCTTCGGCGCCCAGCCGGGCCGCTCCCGCCTGGCCCACGCCACCAGCGCCTGACCACCGCCGTCGGATAGCCCGCCAAGCCCACCGCCGGTGGTTGCGAAAATCCCGCAATCATAATTGGCACCCGCCGACACATCGCCCTCGAAAACCTCGCCATGATAGCTGCCGGGCATGCAATGGATATCCACCGCCGCCTGGTAGCGCGGCACCTGCACGCTTGGGTTCAGCTGCAGCGTCGGCCGTGCATTCCACTGCCCGGCGCGGCCGGACAGTTCGTCCAGCTGGCGCAGCACCATCGCGCGCCCGGCCTGCTGGCGCATTTCCATCGAGTTGCGCTTGCAGGCGGACCAGAAGCGGTGCCACGGATCGCGGTTCATCGCATTGCGGATTTCGAACCGGTCCCGGGGCTCCCTGCCATGCTCGGCCACGAAGCCCGGCAGCGCGCGCTGCCGCCAGGCCAGCCCGTTGCCGGCGCCGAGCGTCAGCGCCAGATGCTTGTTCAGATTGGCAAGGAAATTGAATCGCGCGGCATCGTCGTGCGCCACATCGGGAAACATGCCGTGCCGCTTCACTTCGCGATAATCGGGCGGAATGTCGTCGCGCCGTGTCATGCTGCCGTCTCCTGAAACACCACAGCTCAAATTAGCCCGTCTGCGGCCCGTCGTGCAATCACATCACGCTGGATTTCGCCGAAGTGCGCCTTGTCCGGTGCCTGCACCTCGCCGTCCACCAGTAGCAAGTCCGGTGGCACCACCGAACCTGCATAGCTGTCGCGGAACAGCTCCAGCCGCTGCCGCGCCAGAAAATTGCCCATCGCAGGCTTGCGCCGGTGCCGTCGCAACGCTTCGATGTCGATTTCGGCAAAAGCATTGCAGTTTTCGCCCGCAAGCGCCTCGGCCAGCACTGCGCCGCGATAATCCACAACGGCCGAATTGCCGTCCGCCGACGCACCGGCAAGCCCGCCGCCCTCGATGCCGGCCGTGTTGGCGCTTATCACATAGGCGCTGTTTTCCAGCGCCCTGGCGCGGCGGCCGATGTGCTTGGCCGTGGGCAGCATGCCACCGGCTTCAGACGAGGAATGCACAAACACTTCCGCGCCGCGCAAGGCATGCGCTCGGGCGATTTCGGGATAAAGAATCTCTTCGCTGGCGATGCACGCCAGCCGGCCGATTTCGGTGTCGGCGACCGGAAACACGTCATCAATCGAATAGACTTCGCGATAGCGCGTCCAGACGTCGTGCGGGCTGGGCGTGTAGAGCGAATACAGGCGCCGGTAGCGCAGGATGAGCCTGCCATCCGGCCCGATCACGAAGCTCGCCTGAAAATACAGCTCGGGGAAATGCGGGTCGATCTCGTAGGTGTTGCCGGCGAGAAAGACACCTTGCGCCGAGGCAATGTCGCCCAAGGCCCGATATTCCGGCCCGTCCACGGCAAAGCAGGCGCGGGCAGCGAAATTGGCGCAGCGCCCGGTCTCGAAAGCGGAGAACAGATATTCCGGCAACACCACGAGCTTCAGCGGCGTGCCGGTGAATTTTTCCAGGAAGGCGCGGGCACCGGCAATTTCCGGCCCCAGGCGGGCAATGCCGCGCGCCATGCCCGCGCGCGCCCCTTCGGCATCTTTCGCCAGATCGACGCTCCACGCCCGAAGCTGCAGGGCGGCTGCCAGATAGGGTGCGATGGTCATTCTTCGGCCCGGATCGCCGTGAGCACCGGATAGCGCCCGAGAAACAGCAGCAGCACCGCGCCGAACGCGAACAGGCCCATCGCCACCATCAAGATCGCATCATAGCTTCCCGTGCGATCGCGCACGAGGCCCCACACCGCCGGCGAAAGAGCGGCAAACAGCCCGAATGGCAGATACAGCAGGCCATAGATGCGGCCGAACTGCGCCATGCCGAAGTATTTGCCCGCCAGAAAGGCTATCAGGTCGCTTTCGGCACCGGCTGCGAACCCCAGCAGGAAACCGGCCAGCATCAACGGCAGCAGCTCAGTTGACACCCCCATCAGCAGCATTAGCGAAAAGGCTGGCATCAACAGGATCGGCAGGCAGACGGCCGGCGCCCAGAAACGATCCAGCAGCAGGCCCGTCACCACCCGCCCGCTCAATATGCCGAGCGCTACCACGCTCATGACATTGGCAGCGTCGGCCAGCCCTATGCCGTGTTGCTTCAGAATCTGCACCATGTTGATGTGCGCGCCGCCATAGGCAAAGGCGATGGCTGCAATCGATACCCAAAGGATCCAGAAGCGGCGGTCGCGAACGGCCTGTTTGGCGGTCACTCCCGTCACCTGCCCGGCCGCATCGGTCAGCCCGGCCGGCCGCTCGTCCCGCTTCGGCTCGCGCAGCCACAGGAACGTCAGCGGCAGCGCAATCAGCAATGGCAGCAGCGCCATGATCGGAAAAACCTCGCGCCAGCCCATGCCCTCCACCACCCGGCGAGCAATCTGCGGCACGATGAAGCCTGCAAGCGACGTGCCCACCAGCATCAGCCCGAGCGCCAGCCCGCGATGCTTCACGAACCACAGGTTGATTGCCCGGCTGAAGATAACGGGAGTGGAGCCGATGCCGACCAGCCCGACCAGCGCCCACAGCGCATACCAGCCCCACAGCGTGCCGGGCATGAAATAGAACAGCGAAAAAGCGAAGGAAAAGGCAGCCAGCGAGGCCATGCCGACGCGGCGTGCGCCGAGCCTGTCTCCCAGCCTGCCGATGGTGGGCGCCAGGAACGACGCAATGATGCCGAA
>JBBRKH010000302.1:0-2952 GCA_038217965.1 Sphingomonadales bacterium
GGTCGCGGCTCCAGCCCTTGTCGTGCATCCCGGTGTCCACCACCAGCCGCGTCGCCCGCCACATTTCATAGCTCAACCGCCCCATGTCCCGCGCCGGCGTGTCGTACATCCCCATTTCGATCCCGAGACTCTCGGAATAGAGGGCCCAGCCTTCGACAAACGCGGTGAAGAAGGCGGCATGGCGGCGAAATTCGGGAATATCCATCTCCTGCGCCAGCGCAATCTGGTGATGATGGCCGGGAACCGCCTCGTGGATGGTAAGCGCCGGAAGCTCGAACAGCGGCCGCTCTTCGAGCTTCGAGGTGTTGACATAATAGGTGCCGGCCGCGCCCGAAATCGCCGATCCCGGCTGGTAATAGGCCGTCGTCGTGCCGGGTGCGATATCGGCGGGGATTTCCCGCAGACCATAGGGCAGGCGCGGCAGCTTGCCGAACAGTCGCGGCATCCAGCCATCGGCGATCTTCGCCTGCCTGCTGGCGGCCTCCATCAACGCTTCCGGTGTTTTCGCATAATAAACCGGGTCGGTGCGCAGATGCTCGATATAGGCCTCGCGGCTCGCAAAGCCGGCGGTTTTCGCAACCGTCGCCATTTCCGCGCGGATGCGCGCCACTTCGGCCAGGCCGATGCTGTGAATCTGATCCGGCGTCAGGTCGGTTGTCGTCTCCGTCCGCGCCCGCAGCGCATAATAGTCCCGCCCGCGCGGCCTATCCGATATGCCCACCGTCTTGCTGCACGCCGGCAGATATTCGGCCGCCACGAAATCGGCAAAGCGTGTGTAGGCCGGGTTCACCCGGCCCTCGATCGATGCCGTGGCGCGGGCGCGCAACACCGCCCAGTCAGCCTCCGGGATGGTTGCCGGGCGGCTCGCAAACGGCGCAAAAAAGCGCGATTGCCCGGCCGGCTCGACGATCTTGCGGATGCCGCCCTCAAAGCCGTCCAGCACCACGCAAGGCAGCACATAGCCATCCCCGATGGTCACCCGCGTGGTGGCGATCGCTTGCTCCATCTGCGCTGGAAACGCCTCCAGCCGCATCAGATAGCTTTCGAAATCGGCACGCGAAAAGAAGGGCAGCTGGCGCGGCAGGCTGCCGAAGCCCGTGTGAAACCCCTCGCGGTTGGTAAACAGCATGGTGCGCGCGGGATACAAATTGGCTTCGATCTGCCGCGCCAGCAGCCGATCAAGGACATCGGCGCTCACCTGGTCTTCGGCGGAAAGCCCGGATTTCGGCAACGCCGACAGTCGCTGGCGCAGCAGCGCCGCCTGCGCCGCCGAGCGGTCCATCGCCGCAATGCTCAGGTCCTCGAGCTTCGAATCGAAATCGCGCACGCCGACAATGGTCGCCGACGTCGGATTCTCCGAAAGCCACCAGCGCCAGTGGTCTGCCAGCAATGCCTGGAACTGCACCGGAGTGGCGACCGCCGGCGCCGCCGCCAGCAACACCGCAACAAGAGCTGCCCGCATCATCCACCCTCCCCCGAATGCAGCCCTTCGCCGCTCAGCCCTTCGCAACCTTGTGCGCCGCGCGCTGGATCGCCGCCATCACCATTGCCTCTGCCCCGGTCACATCGACAAGGCGCGAAATCTTGGCCCATTTGCCCTTCTCCAGATCCTTGTAGTGCTGGAAGAAATGCCCGATCTGCTCGATCAGCACGACGGGAAGATCGGTGTAGTTGCGGATTTCCGTGTAGAAGGGGTGCAGCTTGTCCACCGGCACCGCCAGAATCTTCTCGTCGCCGCCGGCCTCGTCCTCCATCATCAGCGCGCCCACCGGCCGGCAGCGGATCACCGCGCCCGGCACCACCGCATGCGGCCCGATGACGATCACGTCGCACGGGTCGCCGTCTTCCGACAAGGTGTGCGGTATGAAGCCGTAGTTGCCCGGATAGAACATCGCCGTGTGCAGGAAGCGGTCGACGAACATCGCGCCCGAAGCCTTGTCCAGCTCATACTTCACCGGCACCCCCCCCATCGGGATCTCGATGATGGTGTTGAAATCGCGCGGCGGATCAACGCCGACCGGTATTTTGGTGATGTCCATAAGGCACCCTCTTGTCCCTTGCCCGGAGCAGGTCAAGCCGCCTGTTGCGCCAAGTCCGGCCGGATGCAACAAGCTGCACCATCATGACCACCGCCTCCCCCGCCGACGCCGTCACAGCGCCGCCGATGCCGCCGGCCCAGCCGCGCGGCCTGTGCACCGATTGCGGCGTTTCCCGCATGGCCGATGCCAAGGCCTGCGCCACCGCCTGCCAGTTCATCCGCCCCGATTATGCCGGGCTGGAAACCCGCGTGCACGGCCGCCCGCGCAATCCCGCGCTCGGCGATGAACGCTTCTTCGGACCCACCCGGAAAATGTTCAGGGCCAGCCTGAAGGCCCCCCTCCCCGGCGCGCAGTGGACCGGAATCACCACCCGGATCGCCGAAAAGCTGCTGCAATCCGGCCGCATCACCGCCGTCCTCACCATGGCGCCCGATGCCGACGATCGCTGGAAGCCCGTCCCCGTCATCGTCACCCGCGCCGAAGGCATGGCAAAGGTCCGCGGCATGCGCATGGGCACCGCGCCGCTGCTCGCGCTCCTCGAGCCCGCCCGCGCCGCCGGCCACACGCGCATCGCCATCATCGGCATCCCTTGCCAGGTGCATGCGCTCCGCGCCATCGAGCAGTCGCTCGGCTTCGAGCGCATCTATGTCATCGGCACCCCCTGTTCCGACAACACCACGACCGAAAACTTCCACCGCTTCCTCGCCCTGCTGTCGCCCGATCCGGACAGCATCACCTATCTCGAATTCCGCGCCGACTACCGGGTCGAGCTGCGCTTTGCCGATGGCACGCAGCGCACCATCCCCTTCCTCAAGCTCCCCATCAGCCAGCTTCCGGCCGATTTCTTCCCGCTCACCTGCCGCACCTGCGTGGACTATACCAACAGCCTCGCCGACATCACCGTCGGCTACAT
>JBBRKH010000303.1:0-2941 GCA_038217965.1 Sphingomonadales bacterium
GGCTGGGCGCATCTCGATGTCTGCCTCGCCAAGCACATCAAGGGCGAACTGGACGCAATCGAAGGCGCCGCCGCCAAACTCTGGCACACCGAACTGCAATGGGAAATCTGCGACGCGGCGCTGCAACTGCATGGCGGCGCCGGCTACATGAACGAATATCCGATAGCCCGCCTGTGGCGCGACGCCCGCGTGCAACGCATCTACGGCGGCACATCGGAAATCATGCGCGAGATCATCGGGCGCAGCGTTTAGAGCGGTTTCATTTCGGGGCGCGGACGACATTCAGATCGAGCCGGCTTGCAGGAACGGTGCAGCTGTCTTCGGAGAATTGGCCGCCGACGGCGCGCGCGAGCGTAAGCGCTTCGGTGTTGTCGGCAATGCGCCAGCCCGGACCTGCGGTGCCGTTGATGGTTATGCCCGACGTGTCGTTGCCTTCGACGGTGATGTTCCGGTCTGCTCCGTTCAACAGGATGCCGAAGCGGGAGCCGGCCAGAATGTTGCCGGTGATGCTGACGGTGTTGGTGCCACGACCCCAGCTGTTGATGGCGGCCTGTCCGTCGGGGGTGGCCACGAAGATGTTGTTGCGGATGATGATTCCGTTCACTTCGTCGGGCGTGCTGTTGCCGTGGAAGGTGACCGGGCGGTGGGACGAGACGACGCAATTGCCTTCGATCAGGATGTTGCGGTTGCCGAGGTAGGTGGTGATGGCGTTGCCGTGGATGCCGCGCACTTCGGCCAGGATATTGCCGCGCACGGTGGCGCCGTCCAGGCCCAGCATGTAGATGCCGGAGCGGCCGATGCGGCGGATGACATTGCCCTCGATCAGCAGATCGCCGACATCGTGGCCGCCGAGCGACATGGCGGTGCCGATGGAGATGTTTTCGATTCTGTTGCTTATGAAGCGGAAGTTGCGGCCGCGCACGATGCGGATGAGGCCGGAATTGCTCTCTTCGATGAAGGCCGGGCCGAAAAGATTGCCCTTCAGTTCGATGTCGATCGCCCCCGGCCCGGTGGAGGAAAAGGCGCGCCCTTCGCCCTGCGTGCCGGCACTGCCGGACAGGTTGCGGAAGTGGATGCCGGTGATGCGGATGTGCGACTGGCCGCCCGCCTCGATGGCGAAGCGTCCGGCGCCGATGGAAAGCGTGGCCAGGCTGTCTTCCGGGCGGAGGTGGGCGATGATGACGCCTTCCTCGAGCATCAGGAAGCTGCCCTCGGGCTGCAGCCCGGCAAAGCTGCCGTTGAGCGCCACACGGCCATCGCGATTGTCGTAGAATTTGACGCCCTCGGGATCGAAGCGCAGCGTATCACCCTCCACACCCAGCACCGGCACGCGGCGGATGAAATTGGGCACCACCCAGAAAGCCAGCTCCAGCGAGCCGCCGCTGGCCGCGGCGCGCGCCAGCTCCGGCGAGCGCAGCGTGCCGGATTGCAACGCCGGCAGGGTCGAGAGCGGTGTCACCACATAATCGGTGGTATCGTCGGCCAGGAAGGGATCGCTGGCGTTGGGCAACTGGCTCAGCCAGTAGGGCATGCTTTTGCCGAACAGCACGAGGCGGCGCGTCGCCGGCTGCACGAAGGTGATGCGGTGCAGGGACTGCCAGTTGCCGGCGTTGCCGCAATCGGCTGCGCTGCTGCACGGGCGCACGCGGCCGATGCGCTCGCTGCCGTCGATGATGCCGCGCCCGGTGCCGAAGCCGGTGCCGCTCCAGGTGATCGGCGCATCGGCCGTGCCGCTGCTGTTGAAGGTGATGGCGCCACGATAGTGAACATTGCCGCGCAGTCGGATGGTGTCGCCGGGCTGCAGGCGGGTCCGCCCCGGTGTGCCGGTTGCGTTCGGGTCACCGGGTGCGTGCTTCCAGGCGGCCGCCGCCGAAGTCCCGGCGGCTGCGTCAGAGCCGGCGTCATAATCCACATGGTAGGTTGCCGGCGATGCGCCGGCACTCCGGCTGTCGGAGCAGGCAGCAAGCACCAGCAGGCCGGCGAGGGCAAACAAGCGGGTCATTCGGCGGCACTCCATGCAGAAATGTCTGACCAGGTCAGCGGACGATAGAGGTGCGGAAACAGCGCTCCGCCGCGCGACACCTCCATGCGCAGCGCCGGATCGCTGGCGATGCCAAGCTCGGCGATGACGAGGCCGGTCTGGCCGGCGAAATGGCGCTCCACGGTGGCGCGCAGCTGTGTGTCGGTCGACAGGTGGATGAAACCGTCGCGGCGGTCGTCTTCCGATCCGGAAAACGCGCCGCTTGCCCGAAAGGCCTGCCATTCCGCGGCGCGGAATATCTTCAGCAACTGCATGCCCCATGAGTGCCGCTTTGCGCGCCATTGCACAAGCGCGCGGCTGGCGCGGGCGACCGGATTTGCAGACATCGACGCTATGCCGCTACACGATGGGGATGAACGATGCTGGCTGGACGGTGGTGATCCCCTATTACAACGAGGCGGCGTTCCTGCCCGACACGCTCGCTTCGCTGACTGCGCAGACGCTGCGCCCCTTCCGGGTCGTGCTCATCGACAATGGCTCGACCGACGATGGGCGGATGCTGGCCCGCGCGTGGGCGGCGCGGCAGGAGGGAATATCCGCACAGCTGCTGGACGAGCCGATGCCCGGGCAGGTGCATGCGCTGGCGCGCGGGATTGCGGCGGTCCAGACGCCGTATCTCGCGATCTGCGACGCCGATACCCGCTATCCGGCCGAATATCTCGCGCGGGCGGATGCGCTGATGCGGGCCGCGCCCGACGATGTGGTGGGCTATATCGGGCACAATTCGCGCGGCCTGCCGGGCAGCGTAGCCGAGCGCACGAAGCGTTGGCTTTACAGCCATGTGGTTCCCCATGTGCTGCGCAATCAGGCGCACGGCGGCGGCTACGCGCATCTCATGCGGACCGATCTGTTTCGCGCTTCCGGAGGCTATTCGGCTGCCCTGTGGCCTTATGTGCTGAA
>JBBRKH010000304.1:0-2931 GCA_038217965.1 Sphingomonadales bacterium
ATCGATGGCGGCGCCGATGGGGAGCTGCATCCCGTCGACGATGAGCTGCTTGGCGGCCGTGGCGATTGCCATCATGCCGGACGAGCATTGCCGGTCCAGCGACTGGCCCGACACGGTGACAGGGAGGCCGGCGCGGAGCAAGGCGGTGCGGGCGATGTTGTTGCCCTGCACGCCCTGCTGCAGCGCGGCTCCCATCACCACATCGTCGATTTCCGGGCCTTCAAGCCCGGCCCGGCTGACCGCATGCTGGATGGCATGGCCGCCGAGCGTGGGGGAGGGGGTGGCGTTGAAGGCGCCGCGATAGGCCTTGCCGATCGGTGTGCGGGCGGTGGATACGATGACGGCTTGGCGCATGGTTTTTCTCCCCTGGAAACTGGAGCCTTGTGGCTCAGATGTATTGCAGCGTGACCCATTCGGCGGCGAGCGCGGGCTTGGCCTCGTCTTCGATTTCGACACTCACCGTCACGATGGTCTGGATGACGCCGGGCGTGCGTTCGGCCACGTCGTGCATCCGGAAATGGCCGCGAATGCGCTTGCCACTTTTCACGGGTGCCAGGAAACGCACCGAGTTGAGGCCATAGTTGACGCCCATCTTGGTGGCGGCGATGCCCGGAAGAACAGAATAGGCCATCCCCGACAGCAGCGAGAGGGTGAGATAGCCATGCGCGATGGTGGTGCCAAAAGGTGTTTGCGCGGCAAGCTCGGGGTTCACGTGGATGAACTGGTGGTCGCCAGTGACCTCGGCAAACTGGTTGATACGGTCTTGCGAGACCTCGATCCAGTCGGACGTGCCCAGGTCGCTGCCTTTCAGTGCCATATATTCTGCAAGCGGCAACGCCTGTCGCATTTCATTCCTCCGCACCGAGCATCGTCCCTAGCGCGCAGGTCGCTCTGGGCGCAAGGCGCACCCGAGCATGAATGATACACTGTTACCACGAATTTGCCCTGTTTCTGTCGGGTGGCTTTACAAGTGGCAGCAGAGAAAATTTCATGAGTAGAGGAATATCAGGCACTTATGACCTGGCACGGAATATGCACGTTCAATTCTGTCGGCGTGGCATTTTTGCCCGCGACGCAGGAGACCAGGGGATGAAGACTCTTTTTATGCTCGCCGCAGCGGCCGCTGCCCTTACAGCCGCACCGGCAATGGCGGGGCCGGTCAACGTGCCGGTTCCGACCAACGCCACGATCACGCACAATGGAATTGTATGGGCCTGGGCCAATCCGTGCGACGCCGTTGGCGGCTGCGGTGATATCGACCTGAGCTATCAGGCCGCGTTTGGCTGGCGCCTGCCAACCATTGCCGAATTCGCCCTGCGTCCGGCTGCGACCAATTTTGTTTTTGCCGGCGCGAATGTCCCGCTTGGCGGCGCGGACAGCTATGGCAACAATTTTCAGGATGGCTCACCCGGAGGCGATGCGGCCTGCGCAGCAGCCTTTTTCTCGATAAATTACACGCACTGCGATTGGATGAATGGCGCTGATGACCTTTGGTATAATCCGGCCGGCGGCAATCAGGGCTTTTTTGAAACCCTGCTGGTGCAAGGCGATGCCCGCATTCCGGAACCCGCCACCTGGGCAATGCTGATCGTCGGCTTCGGCCTCGTCGGGCATTCTCTGCGCCGCCGCACCGTCGCTAAAGCCTGAGAATGGGTTCTCCGGCGCTTTCACGCGCCGGAGGTTTTGCAATCAACCCGCTGCCGGCTTTCTGCTGGCGGCGGGTTTTTTGCGCGCTGCGCTGCGCACCGGGTGATCGCCACTTTCGGGCTCCACAATATTGCCGTCCGGCCCGGCGAGAAAGCTGGTTTGCGAGGGGTAGGCAAAGGAGATCCCGAGCTCGGCAAAGCGCGCGATGATGGCGATGCCGATGGCGTGGCGTTCCTGCATCATGACAGCGAGGCTGGTGTCGGCGACGATGAACACCAGCTCGAAATCCAGTGACGAGGTGGAAAACTGGGTGAAATGGGCGCGATCGAAGCGGCACAACGGGCGGGCGGACACGATCTGCTCCAGCTCTTCGGGAATGCGAAGCATCGTCTCTGGCGGCGTCTGGTAGATCACTTCCAGCAAAAGCACGACCCGCCGCTCGGTGTAGTTGGCGAAATTGTTGATCTGCTGGTTCAGCAGATTGGTGTTGGAAATCACCACCATCTCGCCGGACAGAGCGCGCAGGCGCGTGGTCTTCAGCCCGATGTGCTCGACCGTGCCGATGATTCCCGTCGGCCCCCCCACCTGGATGGTGTCACCGCGCTTGAAGGGTTGATCGAGCAGGATGGAAAGCGCGGCAAACAGATCTGCGAATATGCCCTGCGCCGCCAGACCGATGGCAATGCCGCCGACCCCCAGGCCAGCGACCAGGGCGGTGACGTTGACGCCCAGATTGTCCAGCAGGATGATCGCGGTGATGCTCCAGACGACAACATTGATGAGGATGGTGAGCACGCCGACCGCCGAAGACATGGTCGCGTCCTCGTCTTCCGTGTGCCGGGCGCGCGCCTCGACCAGCGACACCAGCAGCTCTCTTGTCCAGAAAGCCCCCTGGATGGCCGCTGCAAAGGTGAACACAAAGCCGATCAGCGTGTCCCAGGCGCCCGGCCCGCCGAAGAAGGAGACGACTATCTGGGCCGACGCTGCGGCCAGGAAGAAGCTGCTGGTTCTCGCGAAGACCTTGAGCGCGACCCAGGTCCAATTGCCGAAAAGGCTGTGGCGGGCAAGCCGGCGGCGAGCCCAGCCGCGCAGCACCAGCAGGCCGAAATACAGGCCGGCGCCGATCGCGATGCCGCCGATGGCACTCAGGCTGTCGTTGCGCACCCAGGCGTAGAGTTCGCGGGTAAGCTCTTCGGCCTGGTTGGGCAAATTGAGGATTCCGACGCCGGCTTCCTTTACCAGATCGGTCGAGGCGGGCGCATCGGCTGCAGCAGTTGGAAGAAC
>JBBRKH010000305.1:0-2922 GCA_038217965.1 Sphingomonadales bacterium
GCTCCCGAACTGGGGGTAGTTCCGGCAAGTCCTAGCGCCTGCCCCCAAAAGCGCATGGGCGCAACCCCCCAGTGCGCTGTGGCGCAACGACCCACTGCGCTATAGCGCAACGACCCAATGCGCTTTGGCGCAACGACCCACTGCGCTATCGCGCAACGACATTGACAGCATGCCGCACAGCGACGAACCTTTGCTCCAATGAGCCTGACCCGAGACGATCTGGATGCCGCGGTCGATGCCGGTGTGCTCGATGCCCGTGCCCGTGATCGGCTGCTCCTCTTCCTTGCGCAACGCACCGGAGATGCGCCCACACCGGATGCCGAAAGCTTCCGCCTGCTCACCGGCTTCAACGATATCTTCGTGGCGCTCGCCTGCATCCTGTCGCTGGTGGCCGTGGGCAGTCTCGCTCCAGCGGCGGTCGCGCCGTTCGCAATCGCCGCCGCCAGCTGGGGGCTGGCCGAATATTTCACCCGCCAGCGGCGGCTGGCGCTGCCGTCCATCATCCTGCTGCTCGCATTTGTCGGTGGCGTGTTCGCCGGCGTGCTGCTGCTGTTCGGCGCCGGCCAATCCTTGTTCGTATCGGCGACAGGCGCGCAGATTGCCGCCCCGCGCGGCCTCGCCGCAGCTGGTGCAGCGGCCGTTGCGGCAGCAATTGCGCACTGGTTCCGCTTCCGGGTGCCGATCACCATGGCCGCCGGCGCCGCCGGGCTTGTCGTGCTGGCAGGCGGCCTCGCGGCGCGGCTCACCGGCAATTCCACCGTCCTGCTCATCACCATGTTTGCAGCCGGCGTCGCGGTTTTCGCCGCTGCCATGGCCTACGACATGCGAGACCGCGAACGCATCACCCGCAACACCGACATCGCCTTCTGGCTGCATCTGTTGGCAGCGCCACTCATCGTGCATCCCATCTTCACGCTCAGCGGGCTAATGTCGAGCACTCCGGCCCCCGGCGCCGCCGTCCTGGTCCTGCTGGTGTATGCCAAGCTCACCTGTGTCGCGGTCGCCATCGATCGCCGGGCGCTGCTCGTGTCCGCGCTCGTCTATGTGCTGTGGGCGCTGAACGGCCTGTTCGCAGCCGGCCAGGTCGCGGCCGGCTTCGGCCTCACCGCACTGGTGCTCGGCTCGTTCCTGGTCATTCTCTCGGCGGCATGGAAAAATCTCCGCCGTCACCTTCTGCGATTTCTGCCGGCGCGGATCTTACGGCGACTTCCACCGCCCGATTGATCACACGGGTGCCGGGCATCGGCGGAATAGCCGCCCACACCGGCTCGCCGCGCGCATCGCGCGGAATTTCGCCCACGGTCCACGCACCGCGGCCGGACCCGGTGTAAAGCGTCGATGGTGCACAGGCTGCACCAAGCAGGGCAATTGCACCCAAGCCGGCAGAAAGCTTCAAATTCATAAACAAGTGAATGATGACCTCGGTTGTTCCCTGTTCCCTATCCGCTGTAAGGCTTAGCACAGGATGAATAAAGAGACAGAATGGGCCGATGTGGTTCGGTTGGCCGCCAGGGGCGACGGCGTCACCAGCGACGGCCGGTTTCTTCCCGGCCTCGTTCCGGGTGACCGGGTTGCCGCCGACGGCGCAATCAGCCGGGGGCCGCATCATGCGACCCCCCCTTGCCGCCATTTCGGCTCGTGTGGCGGCTGCCAGATGCAGCATGTCAGCGATGCAGCCTATGCCGGGTTCGTGGAAGATCGCATCCTGTGGGCATTGAACGGCGTCGGGCTGAAGCCGGCCGGGCTGCTGCCCGTTGCGATGTCGCCGCCCCGCAGCCGCCGTCGTGCCTCTTTTCGTGCCGTGCGCTCCGGCAAATCCGTCCAGATCGGTTTCAATTCCGAAGGCAGCCACAGCCTCGTCGATCTCGCCGAATGCCATATCGTGACCCCTGCCATCTTCGCGCTGCTTGCGCCGCTGCGTAGCCTGCTGGCGCCGTTCCTGGGCGCCCGCACCGCCATCGGCATCACGCTTGCCGAAAGCGATTCCGGCATCGACATGCTGCTTGCAAATGTGGCGGCAGACAGCCTTTCCGCAATCGAACGGCTGAGCGAATTTGCCGAAACCGCAAAGCTCGCCCGCCTCTCTGTCGAAGGCCCGGGCGGCGTCGAAACCATCGTCGAGCGTGCGACGCCGACGTTGCGCATGGGCGGCGCCACCGTCTCCGTTCCGCCCGCCGCCTTTCTGCAGGCCAGCAGGGAAGGCGAGGCGGCACTGGTTGCCGCCGTCCGCGCAATCGTCGGCCCGGCGCGCAGCGTGGCAGATCTTTTCTCGGGCCTCGGCACCTTCGCCCTGCCGCTGTCGCAGTCTGCGTCCGTGCTAGCAGCAGACGCCGCCGGGCCGGCCCTCGCCTCGCTCGCTGCCGCCGCCCGCCAATCCGGCCGCCGCATCGAAACGCAACACCGCGACCTGTTTCGAAAACCCCTCACCGCCGCCGAACTGCAACCCTTTGCGGCGCTTGTCTTCGATCCTCCCCGCGCCGGCGCATCCGCCCAAAGCGCCGAAATCGCCCGCAGCAGTGTGCGAGCCGTCGCAGCCGTCTCGTGCAATCCCGCAACCTTCGCCCGCGACGCCGAAAAGCTCGTCGC
Source organism: Sphingomonadales bacterium (assembly GCA_038217965.1). Classification (GTDB taxonomy): domain Bacteria; phylum Pseudomonadota; class Alphaproteobacteria; order Sphingomonadales; family Sphingomonadaceae; genus Sandaracinobacteroides. The sequence goes on from JBBRKH010000305.1 coordinate 2,587, forward strand.
CGGCGGCTACCAGCTGGGCCGCATCTGGCCGGTCGCCCAGTTCCGCTGGTCCACCCACGTCGAGCTCGTCGCCGAATTCACCAGATGATCCCGTGACACACGCGTAGACGCCGATATCGAAAAATCGCCGATTTCGCCAAGCCCATCCTCACCCACCTTCGCGCACTCCTGCACGAAGCGGCGCCGGATATCGCGGAGTCCATCAAATGGCGAATGCCCGCTTTCCTTCGGTGCCAAAGTCCCCCGCGCCGCGCCCAAAAATCCGTCCCGCGCTGGACGTCGTGCCCGATGATCCCGACGATCTCGCGTCAGCCCCGGCAAATAGACCAGTCGGTT
>JBBRKH010000306.1:0-2915 GCA_038217965.1 Sphingomonadales bacterium
GAAGCTTCGCAGCTGGTCGCCGCGACGGTTGCTGCCGAAATGGTCCGTCGGCTCTATGCGGGCGGTGTGCGGCACTTCCACTTCTACACGCTGAACCGCGCCGAGCTGGCCTTTGCCATCTGCCACCTGCTTGGAAAGCGGCCGTGATTGCGCCCTCGGCCGCGGAGGCTGCTTTTGTAAAGGCAATGGCGGCCCGCATCCTTGTGAAGGACGGCCCCTATGGCACCGCCGTGCAGGCGCTGGGTCTGGCCGAGGCAGAGTATCGCGGCAGCCTCGCGGTCAATCTCGACCAGAAAGGCAACAATGATGTGCTCAACATCACGCGCCCCGCAGCGATCGCCGACATTGCCCGATCGTACATCGATGCCGGCGCCGACATAGTTGCCACCAACACATTCAATGCAAACGGCATTTCGCAGGCGGACTATGGGCTGGAGCATCTGGTGGGCGAAATCAACCGCGCTGCCGCCACGATCGTGCGCGCCGAGGCCGACGCCGCCGAGGCGCGCGATGGCCGGCGCCGCTATGTTGCAGGCGCTCTTGGACCGACCAACAAGACGCTGTCGCTCAGCCCGAAAGTTGAGGATCCCGGCTTCCGCGAAGTCGATTTCGATGGTGTGAAAGCTGTCTATCGAGAGCAGATCGATGCGCTGCTGGACGGTGGCGTGGATTTCATCCTGATCGAAACCGTGTTCGATACCCTGAACGCCAAGGCTGCCGCCTTTGCGGCCATGGAGGCCGAAGCGGCGCTGCAGCGTCGCGTGCCGGTGATGCTGTCTATGACTTTGACGGATCTTGCCGGCCGCAACCTTTCCGGCCAGACGGTGGAGGCCTTCTGGACATCCATCGCCCATGTGAAGCCGCTCACGGTGGGCCTCAATTGCAGTTTCGGAGCCACCGAGCTGCGCCCGCATGTGCTGGCGCTGGCGGCGGTGGCCAGCTGCCCGATCCTGGTTTATCCCAACGCCGGCCTGCCAAATGATATGGGCGCCTATGACGAGCTTCCGGAAACCACCAGCGCTCTCATTCGCGACTGGGCCGAACAGGGCCTGATCAATGCGGTCGGCGGCTGCTGCGGCACCACGCCGGAGCATATCGCCGCGATGGCCGCCGCTGTTGCAAGCCTGCCGCCGCGCGCCATTCCGATCCTCGCGCCGGCCCTGCGCCTGTCTGGCCTGGAGGCCGCCGTTTTCGCATGACCGACCGCTTTTCCGATGCCGCATCGCGTTTCATCAACATCGGTGAGCGCACCAATGTCACCGGTTCGGCCCGCTTCAAGAAGCTCATCATGGCCGGCGATTTCGCGACCGCGCTCGAAGTCGCCCGCGAGCAGGTGGACAGCGGCGCGCAGGTGCTTGACATCAACATGGACGAGGGCCTGCTGGACAGCGAGGTTGCCATGATCACCTTCCTGAAGCTGATCGCGGCTGAGCCGGATATCGCCCGCATTCCGCTGATGGTGGACAGCTCCAAATGGGCCATCATCGAAGCGGGCCTGAAGTGCGTCGCGGGCAAGTGCATCGTCAATTCCATCAGCATGAAGGAAGGCGAGGAGCAGTTTCTTGCGCAGTCGCGCATCGTTCGCCGCTATGGTGCTGCCGTTGTCGTGATGGCGTTTGACGAGCAGGGCCAGGCCGACACGGCGGCGCGCAAGCTGCAAATCTGCGCCCGGGCCTATGATCTGCTGGTTGGCGATGGCTTCGCGCCCGAGGACATCATCTTCGATCCCAACATCTTCGCGGTTGCGACCGGCATCGAGGAGCATGACCGCTATGCCCTCGATTTCATCGAAGCGTGCCGGGCCATAAAACTGAGGTGTCCGCATGCGCGCATTTCCGGTGGGCTATCGAACCTGAGCTTTGCCTTCCGCGGCAACGAAGCCGTGCGCCGCGCGATGCACTCGGTGTTCCTTTATCATGCCATCCCCGCCGGCCTTGACATGGCCATTGTCAATGCCGGCCAGCTCGACGTGTATGACCAGCTGGACCCGGACCTGCGGGAAGCGGCCGAAGATGTCGTGCTGGCGCGGCGGGCGGACGCTACCGAGCGTCTTATCACGCTCGCCGGCCGCTTCACCAACAACGGCGTCGTCGCTGAAAAGGCCACCGAAGCCTGGCGCGAATTCCCGGTCCACAAGCGGCTCGAACATGCCCTCGTCAACGGGCTGGACGCGCATGTAGTGGCCGACACCGAGGAAGCCCGCCTGCTGACCGACCGGCCGATTTCCGTTATCGAAGGCCCGCTGATGGACGGCATGAATGTGGTGGGCGACCTGTTTGCCACCGGCAAGATGTTTCTGCCGCAGGTGGTGAAATCCGCCCGCGTCATGAAAAAGGCGGTTGCGCACCTCGTCCCCTTTATCGAAGCACTGAAGGAAGAGGGTGCCGCCCCCAGGGCACGCATCGTGATGGCGACCGTGAAGGGGGATGTGCACGACATCGGCAAGAACATTGTCGGGGTCGTGCTGCAGTGCAACAATTTCGAAGTGATCGACCTGGGGGTGATGGTGCCCTGGGCGAAAATCCTGGAAACCGCGAAAGAATCCAAAGCCGACATGATCGGCCTCTCCGGGCTCATCACCCCGTCACTGGACGAAATGGTCACCGTGGCCAGCGAAATGGAGCGCTCGGGCTTCACCATGCCGCTTCTGATCGGTGGCGCAACGACGTCCAAGGTGCACACCGCACTGCGCATCGCGCCGGCCTACTCCGGCGCCACGATCCACGTGCTGGATGCCTCCCGCGCGGTGGGCGTTGCCTCGACGCTTGTATCGGACACGCTGTGCGAACCCTATGTCGGCGAAATCGCAACCGAATACGCCGATATCCGGTTGAAGCGCTCGGGCGCGCAGTCGGTTCTGACGCCCCTTGCGCAAGCCCGGGCCAACGGCCTGAAGATCGACTTTTCAAAGGAGC
>JBBRKH010000307.1:0-2884 GCA_038217965.1 Sphingomonadales bacterium
AGAACGCCTGCGCGAACCGCCCGCCAGGCGCGCAGCAGATGCGTGCCGTCGCTATCGGGTGTCAGATCGGGCAGGCCGTGCGCGCGCCAGTCTGCAAGGCTGCCGGAAGGTGTGGCCGTCTGCACCCACGCGGCACCGATCCGGGCAGCAACTGCCGATGCGAGCGTGGACGACCATCCTTGCCCCAGAACCGAGGTTGGCCGCGCGTCGAGGGCCTCGAGTGTGGCGGCCACGGCATCGACCCAGTGCGCAAGATCGGTGCCGCCGCTCCAGATGCCCGAAAGTCCGTGGCCCGGCAGATCGATTGCCAGCATGCCGTCGGGCGCGGAGGTGAGCGCAGAGCCAGGCGCGTGCAGAAACAGATCGCCGCTGCCCTTCCAGTGAATCTGGCCGGTGAAACCGCTGGTGGAGACGGTTGCAAATCCCTCGTCGGCAGCGTCTGCTGCAAGCTCTGCAAAGGGTGCCGGATGCTGCAACAGAAAGCTGCGCGATGCATCTTCCAGATCGGCCGGCGTGGCGAGCGGCCGCATCGACCAGTTCACGGGCAGGGTGCCCAGCCGCGCAAGGTGCGCCTTCAGAGGGTCTCCATCGTAGGCGGCAATCAGCACGGGTGGGGTCGGCTCGCCGGCCGCGGGAATGTCGCGATTCGCGCGCAGCACTGCCGCATAGCCTTTGGAGAAATTGTCGCCGGCGCTCAGACATTCCATGATGATTGGCTGCACCCGTTGCGGATCGGCATGCGCCATCGCCAGCCTGCTGCCCGGCTCGGCGCGATACCAGGGGAAGAACCAGCTCTGCTCCAGCACCCGGCCCCACAGCCACGCCAGATGCTCACCATAGGGCGACGGCCGGAACGGCGGCGTGTAGCAGGCGCCGAAATCGGCCTTTTCGGCCGCTGTCCATACGGCATAGCCACCGCAGGCAATGCCGGAGAAGCGGCCGGCGTGCCGCCTGGCGGCAGTCACCAGAATGATGGCGCCGGAGTGGAAGCCGTAGGCAGCGACCCGGTCCAGGCCGAGCGCATCCAGGAAGGCGATCAGCGCGTCGGCATAGTCTTCGCATTCCGGATTTTCGTGCGGCAGCGGCGCTGAATCGCCGAAGCCTGCGGTGTCGGGCGCGATACAGGTAAAGTCGGCCGCCCAGCGCAACATCAGTTCGGCATATTCGGCCGACGAGCGCGGCGACTGGTGAACCATCAGCAGCAACGGCCCGCTGCCGGCTTTCCGATAGTGCACGCGTCGCTGCGAGCCATCCGCGTTGTGCACATCGATGAAATGGCGGGAAATCACAGCTCGACCAACTCGATCAGCTCCGAAGAAGGCCCGCGCACGGTCGCGACCCGCCGCCCGGCATAAAGCGCACCTTCGCGCCGCTCCGGCGGCTCCAGAAAGTCGGCTTTGATTGCTCCAAGGTTGCTGACCGCAAACGTCACCATCGCATTGCCCGGGGGCAGTTCGCCGGTCGCCCGGGGCCGATCGACCGCATCGGATGGATACTGATCCACCTCGCTCGCCGGCATGCGGCCCATCTGCGTCATCGTCATCGCGGTCAGGAAATCGGTCGGCAGCGAGAAGCTTTCGTTGATCATCGAATACGGAATGGTCCACGTCTCGCCTTCGGCAAAGCCCATCGCATCCACATGGAATTGCACGGTCTTTGCGCGATCTTCGGCAGCCAGAACGGCAATGAACATGTGATCCACCAGCGCTTGTGCATGCGGCAGATCCAGCCCCGCCATGGCCGGCTTCAGCACCGTGTTGAGATACAGCACTTCGCCGGCGCGGCCCTGCACCTGGAAGGGGATGAATGTGTCGAACCCCGGCACCTGCTTCGGCGCGCCCAACACCCGGAAGGCCGCCTTGTCGATGCGCTCGTGCAGGGCGAAGGCGTCCTTGACGGTGAGTTCGAACGCTGCCCAGCCGAAGCTGCGGAGCGGGCGATAGGTATCGACAGTGCTGCCTTCCACCAGACGGATGAAACCGCCCGCTGCCCCGCGGCCGCGCAGCAGCGCATAGGGCCGCGCCACCTGCGCCGGGCCCCGCCAACTGCGCGCAAGGCCGGCGGATACCTGCCCTTGCTCCACCACATCCATGGCCAGTTCGCGCCCATAGTCGGCAAGCGAAGCGGCGAAGTCGGGTGTCACCACTGTGCCGCACAGGATGCGGCCATGGCATTCGAAGGTGTCAGCAGGCTCCATAATGCCAATTTGTCCGGACATTTCTGTCTCGACAAGCCCCGAAATGCGCAGCTGGAGCGGGTCGCGTTCTGGCTGCACCAGACCGGCCGCTCTATGTCCTTGTTTTTCCGGATGGGTTTCCATTCGAATGATTCCATTTGCACCGAACATGTTCTAGTCAAGTGCTGAGGAGATTTGCACGATGACGATCCTTGGCACTCGCATGGTGGATGACGGCAAGACGGCGCGACAGCTGTTTGACGAGGTGATGGCCAATCCGGAGCGGGCAAAATTCGGCTTCGGGCGCAAGCTGGCGGTCGTGAATGTCGATTTTCAGCTCGCCTACACCGACCTTTCAGCATTCCGGACAAGCTATGAAAGCGATCCGGCCCAGATTGCCTGGGTCAACCGGCTGTCCACGGCTGCGCGGGCGGCGGGCATGCCGGTAATCTGGACGCGCGTCGGCTACATGGCGGGCGGCGGCGACGCCGGAGCGTGGGGCACACGTACGAACACGGCGGACAGCTTGCAGAATATTCAGCGCGGCTCCGAACGGTGGGAGTTCGACCCTCGGTGCGAAATCGTCGACGACAAGGACGCAATCTACACCAAGCGCATGCCATCGGCGTTCTTTGAAACTCCGCTCGCAAGCTGGCTGGTGTGGAACAAGGTGGACACAGTCGTGGTCACGGGGGGCAGCACGTCGGG
>JBBRKH010000308.1:0-2870 GCA_038217965.1 Sphingomonadales bacterium
CGCCGTTCGGCGCCGCTCTGTGCGGCGCGGTCGCGCAGCCATTCGTCGAACACGTCGCGATCGACCATGCCGACAAAACCCTTGCCGACCGGCATGTCGACATGAACATTGGACGGCGCGATCATCCGGGCCGACGTGGCGCGGGCGCACAGCAGGGCGAGCGGGATGTCGAAATCCTTGATCAGTCGCGGCGGAATGGCGCCGCCGCACGGCTTGATGCGGCCGGCGCGATCGAGCAGCAGCACCCGGTGCCCGCGCTTGGCGAGATCATCGGCGGCGGTGGCGCCGGATGGGCCGCCGCCGACGACGACGGCATCGAAAGTCTCGGTCATGCGGGTGCCCCTCCGGGAAGTGTGGATTGTGGCGCTTCGCTGACTGCGATGCGCAATGCGATCATTGCGGCGACGACAAAAAGGCCGGCTTCCACCGTGAACACGGCGGAAAAGGCGCGGCCATCATCGCCGAACACGGCGCGGCCGATATCGGAGCCCACCGCGCCCAGGAAGCCACCGAGACCGAAGGCGATCGCCTGCGCTGCGCCCCAGACGCCCATGCGGATGCCTTCGCGTCCTCGCACGCCGGCGCCCGCCAGATCCATCATGGTGCCGATGGCGGCCACCGCAAACACACCGTTGGCGAAGCCGAGCAGGAAAACGGTTTCACGCAGCGGCCAGCCCGGGCCGGCCATGGCGGCGGCGCTGAGCAGGCCGAGCGCCGCTGCCGAGCCGAGGCAGCCGCAGACCACCCAGATGCGCATCCGGGCGCGGCCCTGGCCGGCAAACACGGCGCCGCCGATGCCGACAAGGATCATGCCGAGAAGCACACCCATATGTTGCACCGAGGAGAGAGTGGTCGATTGTCCGGGCGTCATATCGAAGACCAGGCCGGCGAACGGCTCGAGGATCATATCCTGCATGGAATAGGCGAGCATGGCGACGAAGACGAAGATGGTGAAGCGGCGGGCGGCGGAATCGGCCCAGATTTCGCGGATCACGACGGCAAACGGTGGCCCCGCTTCGACTGGCTCCCGGGGGGTTGCCGGTTCGCCCTCCACGCCCGCTACGGCGGCGAGCGTGACAAGGAAGGCGGCGAGCGAAACTCCGCCGGCCACCAGCGCCAGGCGCTGCGGCGAAAAAGGATCGAGCAGGCTGCCGGCGATGCCGGCTGTCACAACGATGCCGAAGATCATCATGATCCAGGTGAGCGCCGCGGCAGCCGGGCGGCGGGTCGGCGTGGTGCGGGTGGCGAGCAGGGCGAGGAGCGAGGTCCCGGAAGCGCCGACGCCAGCACCGATCATCGTATAGGCGAGGATGGACACCAGCAGCGCGCCGATCGGCGCGGCGGGTGCAAACAGCGTGGCATTGGTGGCGAGGATGCTGCCCAATGCCAGAAATCCCATTCCGCCGACGATCCACGGCGTCCGGCGCTTGCCGCGATCCGAGCCATGCCCCCACACTGGCCGGCTGAGCTGCACCGCATAATGCCAGGCGACCAGGCCGGCGGGGACGGCTGCGGCAAGTGCATATTCCACCACCATCACCCGGTTGAGCAGCGAAGTGGCCAGCATGACATTGGCGCCGAGCGCGCTTTGCACGAGGCCGAGGCGGGCAATGCCGATCCAGCCAAGCGGGGCGGGCGAGCCAAGCGAGCCGGGCGGGGCAAGCGAGCCGGGCGGTGCGGACGCGCTCATATGGCGAGCGCCCGGACGCCGATGGCCGACATCAGCATGCCGAGCACATAGAGGGTGGTGCCGGTGGCGTTGTACCATGGGGCATGTTTGCGGGGGTCTTTCAGCAGGCGGGACATGAGGGCGAGCTGGCCGACGAGCACGGCAGCAACGCCGGCGGCGGCCAGCGGACGCTCCCACTGCATCAGCAGGGCAACGACGATCGCCTGCGGCACGGCCATGACGACGCAGGCCAGGATGGCAGCCGGGCGGACGCCGAGCGTGACGGGTAACGAGGCGATGCCCATCTGCTTGTCGCCCTCCACTGCCTTGAAATCATTGAGCGTCATGATGCCGAACGCGCCGGCGGAATAGAGCAGCACAAGGAGGAGGATCGGGGTGGAAGGGAGGCTGCCGAGCATCACGGCGGCGCCGGTGAACCAGGTCAGCCCCTCATATGTGAAGGCAACGGCGACCGGCCCGGCCCAGCCGCTCTGCTTCAGGCGCAGCGGCGGGGCACTGTAAGCCCAGGCGAAGACGACCCCGACGATGGTGGCGAGGAACACCCACCAGCCGATGAGCGCGGCAACAGCAAGCGACAGGAGAGAGCCGAGGCAGGCGATCCAAAGGCCCCAGCGCCCGGGTATTCGGCCGGATGGAATGGGCCGGTTCGGCTCGTTTATGGCGTCCACCTCGCGATCGAACCAATCGTTCACGGCCTGGCTGGTGCCGCAGACAAGCGGACCGGTGAGGACAATGCCTGCAAGCAGAAAGGGCCAGCGTTCCTGCAGCGACACGCCGGACGAGACGACCCCGCACATGAACGCCCACATCGGGGGAAACCAGGTGATCGGCTTTAGCAGTTCGAGCACGGCAGCCGGCGATGGCTTGCGCTGCAACTGCCCCAGATCGGTCGCTTGGCTCATAGATGCAAGCTAACCTTGACACCTGGAGGCGTCAACATGGATTGACACTTGCAGTTCCCATTGCATCCCTGCGGCGAGCCGTCGCAGTTGCCGGTCATGGCGCTTCGGTGGCGAGATTGCCCATGCCGTGGCGATGCAGCTTGGAATACAGGCTCTGGCGGCTGAGACCGAGGATTTCGGCGGCCGAGGCACGGTTGTTGGCGGTGAAGGCAAGCGCGGCCTCGATGCACAGCCGCTCGATGAGGTCGGTGGATTCGCGGACGATTTCCTTCAGCGAG
>JBBRKH010000309.1:0-2859 GCA_038217965.1 Sphingomonadales bacterium
TGTGCCCGCAATATGTCCGCTATGCGCATCCGCATGGCATCGCGGTGCGGCCCCACTTTCGGGGCTTCGCAGATGATCGTCACGTCCACATGCATGATTCTGCCGCCCGCTGCTGCAACCAGACCGGCCGCATGCGCCAGAAAGCGGTCCGAAGATACGCCCTTCCAGCATACATCCGTCGGCGGAAAGTGCATCCCGATGTCGCCGTCACCCAGCGCGCCGAGCACCGCGTCGGTCAGCGCATGCAGCCCAACATCGGCATCGCTGTGCCCGATGACACCCTGCGAGTGCGGAATTCTGAGCCCGCACAGCCACAGATGATCGCCCGGCCCGAAGCGGTGCACATCGAAGCCCGTGCCGGTGCAGGTCAGCATCCCCATCATTGCTTCGGCGCGAACGAAGTCGTCGGCAAAGGTCAGCTTCATCGCCCGTTCGTCGCCTGCCACCAGCGCCACCCGATGCCCGGCCGCCCGCGCGATCTCCGCATCGTCGGTCGCGCCGGCCGGCGCGACGGCATGCGCGCTGCGCAACATGTCCAGCCGAAACCCCTGCGGCGTCTGCGCTCGCCAAAGCCCTTCGCGTGGCACTTCGCCGGAGACACATCCGTCGCCCCGCCGCAAGCTGTCCACTACCGGCAGCGCAGGGCAGACGGCCACCTCGGTCTGCAGCGCATGAAGCACCCGCGAAATCATCGCCGCCGGCACCAGCGGCCGCGCTGCATCATGCACCAGCACCAGGTCTGCGTCGCCCAGCTGGTCCAGGCCCCGCCGAACCGAACCCTGCCGGGTTGGCCCGCCGACCCCGATCGAGACATCCAGCCCGCCCAGCGCTGCCCTTGCGCGAGCAGTCTCGCCGTCCGCCACAACCACATGCACCCGCGCCACGGAAGGGTGGTGAACGAAGGCAGCAGCCGCGTGCGCCAGCACACTCCTGCCGCCGATCGGGCGATATTGCTTGGGAACCTCCTCCCCGGCGCGCGTGCCTTTTCCGGCCGCAACGATCAGGGCAACGACGGACAGGGCAGGGCGAGCGGACTTCACACCCAATCGATAGGCGCGCCGACGCTTGCCGAAAAGGGGGATATGCCCTATTCACCCTGCCTGAAAAACAGGCAGTCCATATGCACCCGCTTCCCCCTTTGCAGATCGGCCCGATCACCATCGCGTCGCCAGTGATTCTGGCGCCGATGACCGGCGTCACCGATCGCCCGTTCCGCGTCCTCGTAAAGCGTTTCGGCGCCGGCCTCACGGTCACCGAGATGATTGCGTCGGAAGCCATGGTGCGCGAAACCCGCCAATCGCTGCAGAAGGCGGCCTGGTGCCAGAGCGAAGACCCGGTATCGATGCAGCTCGCCGGCTGCGAGCCCCGCGTGATGGCCGAAGCGGCAAAGCTCAACGAACAGCGCGGAGCCGCCATCATCGACATCAACATGGGCTGCCCGGTGAAGAAGATTGTCAACGGCCACGCCGGATCGCACCTGATGCGCGATCTGAAGCTGGCCGGCGAACTGGTTGCGGCCACCGTGAAGGCCGTGTCCGTGCCGGTCACGCTGAAGATGCGCATGGGCTGGTGCCATGACAGCCTGAATGCGCCGGAGCTGGCCCGTATCGCTGAGGATCTGGGCGTCAGGATGATCACCGTGCACGGCCGCACCCGCAACCAGCTCTATTCCGGCACGGCCGACTGGGCGTTCGTGGCGCGGGTGAAGCAGGCGGTCTCCATCCCGGTCATCGTCAACGGAGACATCTGCTCGCCCGCCGATGCGCTGGCGGCGCTCGCGCAATCGGGTGCCGACGGGGTGATGGTGGGCCGCGGTGCCTATGGCAAGCCGTGGCTGCCGGGGCAGGTGGTGGCCGCGTTGGAGGGCTGCCCGGTGCCAGACGCGCCGCCGCTCGATGCGCAGCTCGCGCTGATACTCGAACATTATGACGCCATGCTGGAGCTCTATGGCGGGCACAACGGCGTCGGCATCGCCCGCAAGCATCTGGGCTGGTACACGAAAGGCCTGAAAGGCTCGGCCGAATTCCGCAACAAGGTGAATTTCGTTGCCAATCCGGCAACCGTGATTGCCATGCTGCAGGATTTTTACCGCGCGCAGCAGGATGGCCAGGCCGAACCGCTCGCGCGGGCGGCATGAGCGCCGCACCAACAGCTGCGCCCGCAGCTGGCATCAGCACCCCGCGACCGCGCGCCGCGCTGCTGCCGCACCCCACCGACATCTGGAATGCGCTGCCGGCACCGATGCTGCTGCTGTCACCCAATGGCCGGGTGGCAATTGCCAATGTTGCCTGCGAAACCTTTCTCAACACCTCGCAGGCGCAGCTGATCGAGCGCGGCTGGGAAATCCTCTTCCCGGACCATTCGCCGCTGCACTCGGTGGTCAGCGAAGCGAGATCGGCGCGGCAGGATATCGCCGCCTACGACATGCTGATCGAATTTCACGGTGGCAGACGGGTCCGCACCGACGTGCTGCTCGGCATCCTGCCCGATGCCGAAGGCTGGCTGGCGCTCAGCTTCCATCCGCGCGCCGTGACTTCGATGGTGGATCGGCAGATCGGCCACCAGGGCGCCGCGCGGTCGGCCGTCGGCGTGGCTGCGATGCTGGCGCACGAGATCAAGAATCCGCTGTCCGGCATCCGCGGCGCAGCGCAGCTGCTGTCGTCCAGCGTCGACGAGGACGGTCAGGAGCTCACCAACCTCATCGTCAGCGAGGTGGACCGCGTGGCCGACCTCATCGACCGTATGGAAGGCTTCACCGACACCCGCCCGCGCACGCTGGCGCCGGAGAATATTCACGCGGTGCTGAGCCATGTCCGCAAGCTTGCCGCAGCCGGCTTTGGCGCCGGCTTCAGCTTCCAC
>JBBRKH010000310.1:0-2858 GCA_038217965.1 Sphingomonadales bacterium
GTGCGGTCTGCGGCCCGGATTCGATCAGCTCTTCGGGGCGTGGCAGCTTCGAGCGGTGCAGCTTCACGAGGGCGGCGGCAATGTCTTCGGCGCTGCGCTCGGCAAGCAGCCGTTGCCCCAGCGCCTTGTCCTCATCCTCGAACTCCTGCGGCGCCAGCAATGTTTCGATCAACCGCTCGCGATCCTTGTCGGCAATCATCTCGGCCGTCGGCGTCTTGATCCATTCCGCCTCGATCCGCGCGTTCTTCAGCATCATCTCCACCCGCCGACGGTGGGTGTAGGGCACGATGAGAATCGCCGTGCCCTTCTTGCCCGCGCGCCCGGTGCGGCCGGAACGGTGCTGCAGGATTTCCGCATCGCGCGGCAATTCCACATGGATGACGAGCGAAAGCGACGGCAGATCGATCCCGCGCGCTGCAACATCGGTCGCCACGCAGATGCGTGCGCGGCGATCGCGCAGCGCCTGCAGCGCCTGGTTGCGTTCGGTCTGGCTGTGCTCGCCCGACAGCGCCACCGCATCGAAGCCGCGCTCGATCAGCGAAGCGTGCAGGCGGCGCACGCTGTCCCGCGTGGCGCAGAACAGCATGGTCGTTTCCGCTTCGTGCAGGCGGATGAGATTGACCACCGAATTCTCGATGTCGGCCGGCGCAACTGCGACAGCCTGGTAGCTGATGTCGCCATGCCCGCGGTCTTCGCCAACGGTCGAAATGCGCAGCGCGTCGCGCTGGTAGCGTTTCGCCAGTGCCACGATAGGCTTGGGCATGGTCGCGGAAAACAGCATCGTGCGGCGGTTCTGCGGTGTCGCGTCGAGGATTTCCTCGAGCTCCTCGCGGAATCCCATGTCGAGCATTTCGTCGGCTTCATCCAGCACGGCGACGCGGAGCGCAGAGAGATCGAGCGCGCCGCGCTCCAGATGGTCGCGCAGCCGGCCCGGCGTGCCGACCACGATATGCGCGCCGCGGTTCAAGGTTCGACGCTCTCCGGATGCATCCATGCCGCCCACGCAGGTTGCAATGCGTCCGCCGGCGCCGGCATACAGCCAGATCAGCTCCTTGCTCACCTGCAGGGCGAGTTCGCGCGTGGGTGCAACAATCAGCGCCAGCGGCAGGCCGGCCGAAGCGGCGGTGTCTTCGCCGGCGAGAATTTCCGGCGCCATCGCCAGGCCGAACGCCACGGTTTTCCCGGAGCCGGTCTGGGCAGAGACGATCAGGTCCCGCCCCTGCGCATCGGGCTGCATGACGGCGGATTGAACGGGGGTGAGCTCGGTGTAGCCGCGCTCGGCCAGCGCACGCCCTAGTGCGGGCGGCAAGTCTTGAAAAGGCATCGAAATTCCATATTGAGAACTGGGTGTGGGAAGAGTTGCGGGCGTCTAGCACAGTTGCCGACAAATAACGAGAAGCCGGTCAGGGCATCGGAACGCCGTCGCGGATCCTTTTGGAAAAGCCGCTGTCCGGATACGGCCCCTGCGCACGCGCGCCGATCTTGCCACGCCGCACCAGCTCTTCCAGCGGCACATCGCGCCGCAGGAAATCCTGCTCCTGCAGATAGGATGGCAACTTGCCGGGCAGCAGGATGCGCCAGTCCGGCCGGATGCCCGGGTCCAGCCGCCGTGCCATGCCGAAGATAACCGTCGTGCAGTTCGCCGTCAGCGTGTGATACCAGCGCGGGTTCGCCGACACGTCGTTTGCGAGCGACACATATTCCAGCAGCAGGGCACGCGCTGTGGCGCGCTGCATGTCCAGCCGGTAGAGCCGCACATCCTCGCCGCGCACCGTGCTGCGAACCTTCACCACGTCGCGTTCATCAGCGGCGATGATGGCCAGTTCGTAGCTTTTGAAGAAGCCGTCGAGGGAAGAGAACTGCTCGCCCTTCTCGCGCCGGATTTCGATCGAAAAGGCCAGCGGATCGCTGTCGGCAAAGGTGAAGCTGACAATCGCGTGCGCCACCAGCTCGCCGGACCAGTACGAAAGAAACAGGTCTGCCCCCTGCAACTCGCTGAGGCGATACCGGCGGGTTTCCCAGTGCTCCACCGGCGGCACACCCGCCTGCCAGCGAAAATGCCGGACATTGCGAACGGTCAGCATATCTCCCGCCACGTCGGCAGCGGCCACACGGGCCATATCCGGTTGCCATATGCGATCGTTGGATGGCAGCAGGCTTGCCCACCACAGCATCAGCCCGGCAAAGCCCGCCGCCGTGACCGCCAGCCCCTGCCAGACCGAACGCTGCCAGCTGAGCCAGCATGCCAGGACCATCAACCCGGCCCACAAGGCCGCACCGACTCCGTTGCCAACCGCCCCGAACGGCAGACGCATCCACAGCGCCAGCGCGCCCCATGTCGCGAGCAGCGCGATTGCAAGGCTCGATGCCACCTGCGGTAGAATTCGCTCTGCCATGCCGGGCGCATGGCGCAGCTGGCGGCGTCTGGCTATGGTGTTTGCGCAAATGCCGGGGCAAATCCGCTGTGCGGCTCGCGGACTGCTAGAGGCGCAAGGATTGTTCTCTTGAGGATCCAGAGCAGATGGCAACCATGATAACCGACGACCGCACCGAACTGGTGGCCGCACTGGAGGCGCTGGACGCGCGATTGCGGTGGCTGTCGTCGTGGACGGTGCACAATGCCAACCACCTGCGCCCGAAGCGCGACGGCATGAAGGTGGGCGGCCATCAGGCGAGCTGCGCCTCGATGACGGCGATCATGGCGGCGTTGTATTTCCACGCGCTGCGGCCGCAGGACAAGGTGGCGGTGATGCCGCAGGCCGGGCCAATGCTGCTTGCGATCCACTATCTGCTGGGGCAGCAGTCGCTGGAGCAGCTGCAGCTCTTCCGCGCGCTGGATGGCGCGCAGAGCTATCCGA
>JBBRKH010000311.1:0-2846 GCA_038217965.1 Sphingomonadales bacterium
GATCACATCGCTGCTGCTGCTGACTGCATGCCTGCTGCTTGCCGGCTGTGTGGCGGCAACGGCGGTCGCCATTGTCGCGGCCCCCATCAAGCTGGCCGGGAAGGCCGTGGGCGCAGGAGTGGATTCGGTTACCACCACCCAGAAGGAGGCCGATGAGGACCGTGGCCGCGCCATGCGAAAGTCCGAGGAAAAGGCTGAAAAAGAGCGCAAGGAAGCTGACAGGCAGGAGCGCAAGGTGCGCGATAAAGCGGAGGATGAAGCGCGGGAGCGCCGCAGACAGGCCGAAGACGCCGCCGAGCAAGCCCGCGCAAGCGCCGACGACTGATCGCAGCAATTCAGGGAACCATCTATGTCGACCACTTTCACCCTGGATACCGCCACATCGCGTGCGCACCCGGTGCCCGAGCCGGTGCGCCGGCTGACGGTGCCGGCAATCGCCAACCGCAAGCAATCGGGCGTCACCGCCGAGCCGGTGGTAATGCTGACGGCCTACACTGCACGCATGGCGCAACTGCTGGATCGCCATTGCGACATGCTGCTGGTGGGCGACAGTCTGGGGCAGGTGATCTACGGGCTTGACACCACCGTGAAGGTGACCCTCGACATGATGCTGGCGCACGGTGCTGCCGTCGTCAGGGGCAGCTATCGTTCGGTGGTGGTGGTCGATCTGCCGTTCGGAACCTACGAGGCATCGCCGGAGCAGGCATTTGCCACGGCCGCGCGCGTGTTGCGCGAAACGGGCGCGGCCGCAGTCAAGCTGGAAGGTGGCGAAGTGCTGGCGCCGACGGTCGCGTTTCTGACGCAGCGCGGCATTCCGGTTGTCGGCCATGTCGGCCTTACGCCGCAGGCCGTCAACGCGCTCGGCGGCTATGGTGCCCGGGGCAAGAGCCCGGAAGAAGCCGCCAAAATTCAGGCCGATGCCAAAGCTGTCGCCGATGCAGGTGCGTTTGCCCTGGTGATCGAAGGTGTAATGGAGCCGCTGGCCCGTTCGATCACCACCGCTGTATCTGCGGTCACCATCGGCATAGGGGCATCGCCGGCCTGCGACGGCCAGGTTCTCGTGGTGGACGACATGCTCGGCATGTTCGAGCGCGTGCCGCGGTTCGTCCGGCGTTTCGATACGCTGGCCGATCATATTTCGGCGGCGGCGGCCGGCTATGCCGCTGCAGTGCGGGCGCGGACCTTTCCGGCGGACGCCGAACTTTATGGAGTGTCCGCCAAGGACGGCTGAGCTGCGGCCATTCATCAAGCGGCAATCCCCGCTCGGTCAAGCAGGCATCAGCCTTTGCGCTTTCCACCCCGCCTTTGTAAGAGGGCGCACCTGCGCAACAGATAAAAGCTCGGACACGAAATTTGGCCACCAATCCTCCTGCCCCGATCGATCCTCGCGACGACGCCTTCATTCGAGAAGTGGATGCAGAGTATCGCCGCGACGAAGTGTCGAAACTTGCCCGCCGCTATGGCCGCTGGGTAGTGCTCGCAATCGGCATTGGACTCGCGGCACTCGGCGGCTTTCTCTATTGGCAGGCGGAGCAGCAGCGCCGGGTGGAAGCCACCAGTGAACGGTTCAGCCAGGCGCTGGACAAGGTGGAAAGCGGCAGCACGCCCGAAGCGCTGCCCGTGCTGGCTGAAGTCGCCAAGTCCGGCAACGACAGCTATCGCGCGCTGTCGCTGATGACCCAGGCTGGTATTGCCGTTCGCAGCGGAGAAGAGGACAAGGCAGCAGGGCTGTTCCGCAGCGTGGTGGACGACGCGACCGTAGCCGGGCCGCTGCGTGACGCAGCGAAGCTCAAGCTGCTGCGCCTGGAATATGACAAGACGGCGCCGTCGGAGATGCTGAAACAATTGCAGCCCTTCATGGACGGCGACAACCCATGGTTTCCGGTGGCGGGCGAAATGGCTGCCCTGGCGCACATGGCGGCTGGAAGCCCGGAACGGGCCGGCCCCATTTTCTTGCGGCTGGCCGGTGATCTGCGCGCGCCGCAAAGCGTTCGCGGCCGTGCCGAGCAGATGGCCGCAGTGCTGGGCGAAGATGTAACCAAGCTTGCCGCGCAGGCGCAGGCGGCTGGCAAGCCGGCGCCGACCGAAGCGGTCGCGCAATGACCCGACGGACACTGCGCCCACCGACCGCATCTGTCGCCCTGCTGTCGCTGGCTTTTGCGCTGGCCGGCTGCGGGGTGTTCAAGGGCGGCGACAAGAAGCCACGCACGATCGGCGAGCGGGTGTCTGTGCTCGATTTCGAGAAGCAGGTTCAGGCCGAAGCCGAATTGCAGGACGTTCAGATCGTTCTTCCGCCACAGGCGGTGAATGCCGAATGGAGCCAGCCCGGGGGTTCCGCTTCAGGCGCGATGGGCCATCTGGCGCTTTCCGCGCAACCCGCACGGGTCTGGCAGATTTCCATCGGCAAGGGATCGGATGCCACCCGCAAGCTGAATGCGACCCCGGTCATTTCGGAAAACCGCCTGTTTGCGATCGACACCAATGGCCGGGTTTCGGCATTCGACGCGACTATCGGCAGCCCATTGTGGCAAACAGATATCAAGCTCGATGGCGAAGGAACGACATCGGCATTCGGTGGCGGTGTCAGCGTGGGTGGCGGGCGCGTCTATGCCAGCACGGGCTTTGGCGTGGTGGTTGCGCTCAATGCAGCGACCGGTGCGCAGATCTGGCGGGTGGAGCTGAAGACGCCTCTGCGCGCAGCGCCCAGCGTCGAGAGCGACCGCATCTTCGTGACCAGCCAGGACAGCCAGCTGACGGCTTTGAATGCTGCCACCGGCGCACAGTTGTGGCAGGCAAATGCGACCGTCGAGCCCGCGTCGATCCTCGGGCCGGGCTCACCGGCCGTT
>JBBRKH010000312.1:0-2830 GCA_038217965.1 Sphingomonadales bacterium
TCGTCTATCGCGCTGTCGAAATAGACTTCGCTTTCGCCGGTGTCGGCGAGGATGTGGAATTCGTGGCTGAGGTCGCCGCCGATGGGGCCGGTGGGGGCGCGGACGGGGACGGCGCGCAGGCCGAGCGCGGCGAAGGTTCGCAGATAGGCGGTGAACATGGCGTCATAGCTGGCCCGTCCGCCTGCTTCGTCCATGTCGAAGCTGTAGGCATCCTTCATGAGAAACTCGCGGCCGCGCATGACGCCGAAGCGGGGGCGCACCTCGTCGCGGAACTTCCACTGGATATGGTAGAGCGTGCGGGGCAGATCGCGGTAGCTGCGGACGCAATCGCGGAAGAGGGCGGTGATCATCTCCTCGTTGGTGGGGCCGTAGAGCATGTCGCGGCCGCCGCGATCCTTGATCCTCAGCATCTCCGGGCCATAGGCGTCGAAGCGGCCGGATTGCCGCCAGAGATCGGCCGACTGGATGGTGGGCATCAGCATTTCGACGGCGCCGGCGCGGTTCTGTTCGGCGCGCACGACGTCGGCGATGCGATTGAGCACGCGCAGGCCCAGCGGCAGCCAAGCGTAGATGCCGGCGGCCGTCTGCCGCACGAGCCCGGCGCGCAGCATCAGCTGGTGCGAGACGATCTGCGCGTCGGCAGGCGTCTCCTTCATCACGGGCAGAAGGTAACGGGACAGCAGCATTTTTGGGG
Organism: Sphingomonadales bacterium; assembly: GCA_038217965.1. GTDB lineage: Bacteria > Pseudomonadota > Alphaproteobacteria > Sphingomonadales > Sphingomonadaceae > Sandaracinobacteroides. The sequence continues at coordinate 695 of JBBRKH010000312.1, forward strand.
AGTTCCTGAGACGGCGCGTATGGCGGGGCTTAGCCCAGACTGTGGCGCTGCTGCAACATGGCGGGGACAAATTGCAAACGGGATTGTGCCAGTTTGATGACAGGCGGCCTGCGACAAACTATGCACACACCACCCAAGCAGCGATTGCGGCCGGGGTTCGGGGTCGGCCCGCGCATTTTCAGCCCCGGCCAGAAGGGCTAGGTGGAGCGGGCGGTCATCCAAAGGGTGAACAAACGAGGGTGAACAGACGAATTCGGGTCGCCCGGGCAACCGGGCGGCCTTTTTCGCGCAGCATGTTTGTGTATCACAGCGCAATCGCCCACATGATGGCAGCACCGATACCGGCGCCGGCAAGGAGCAGTGGCCAGCGCGGCGGCGGTTCCTGCAGCACCACCGGCAAAGGCGACAGCGGCGGTGCGGCGCTTTCCACCGGCAGCGCATCGATCAGCCGCTGTGCCACTTTCGGCAGCCCGGCCAGCAGGCGAAGATTGGCGAGCAGGCCATCGGCGGCGCGCGCCTCCGGCCCCAGCTCGTCGCGGATCCAGCGCTTCACATAGGGGCTGGCGGCCTCCCACATGTTGACCTGCGGATCGAGCGTGAGCGCCACGCCTTCCACCATCACCATGGTTTTCTGCAGCAGCAGAAGATGCGGCTGCACCGCCATGTCGAAGCTGCGGGTAATGGCGAACAGGCCTTCGAGCAGATTGGCGACCGAAATGTCGCGCGTGTCCTTGCCGCGGATCGGCTCGCCCACCGAGCGCAGCGCGGTGGCGAATGCGCCGCGATCATGATGGGCCGGCACATAGCCGGCTTCGAAATGGATGTCGGCGACCCGCCGGTAGTCTCCGACGAGAAGGCCATAGAGGATTTCGGCGAGATAGACGCGGGCGCGGCGATCGAGGCGGCCCATGATGCCGAAATCGATCAGCACAAGCGTTCCGTCGGCGGCCAGCAGCATGTTGCCCTGGTGCAAGTCGGCATGGAAGAAGCCGCCGCCGATCGCCTGCGCCAGAAAGCCGCGCACCAGCGTTTCGGCCAGCGCCTTGCGGTCTGCCCCGCGCGCATCCAGCGCTTGCAGATCGGTGAGCTTGGTGCCGTCGATCCACTCCAGCGCCAGCGTGCGCCGGGTGGTGAACTGCCACATCACCGCCGGGACCCGGAGGCCGGGCGCACCGCGCACCGCATCGGCGAGCTCCGACGCATTGCCGCCTTCGCGGCGCAGATCCAGCTCGGTAAAGGTCCACTGGCGGAAGGTTTCGATGACGATGCGCGGCCGCAATCGGGCAAACTCGCCGCCGAAGCCCTCCAGCCGCTCCGCCGCCCAGGCATAGCTGGCCAGCGCCTCGCCGAAGGCCGCCTCGACGCCCGGCCGCAGCACCTTCAGCGCCACGACTTCGCCCGACAGCGTGACGGCGCGATGCACCTGGGCTATCGAGGCTGCACCCGCCGGCGCTTCCGAAATCTGCGAAAAATGCGCCCGCCAGCCGCCCGGCAATGCCTTGTCGATCTCCGCTTCGATCATTGGCCAGGGCGCCGGCGGCATGTCGTCTTGCAGGCGCTTGAGATCGGCCGTTGCCTGCGCGCCCACCAGATCGGGCCGGGTGGCCAGCGCCTGCCCCAGCTTCACCGCCGCCGGGCCGCACGCCTTTAGGCCGCCGGCAAAATCCGGCTCGACCGGCGCACCGGTGCCGAAGCGCAGCATCCTTGCGACAAACCGGATGCGCGCTGGAACATCGGGATGCGCCTCGAACGGGCGCAACGCGCCTTTTGCTGCGAGCTTGCGCAGATCGCCGAGCAGGCGGATGCTGTGGCCTATGCCGTTCATGCGGGGGTGGCGTGGTTGCGGGAGGCAGGGCTCCGGCGGCCGGGGGCCGCGTCCACGCCGCGCGCTCTCAAATCTTCCAGCCGCTGTGCATGGCGACCGCGCCGCCCAGAATCGGCGTTGCGGTCACGCGCTCGAAGCCGGCTCTGGCGATCATGGATGCGAATTCGGCCATCGGGGGGAAGCGGCGGATGGATTCGACGAGATAGCGGTAGGAGTCCTCGTCTCGCGCAACGGCGGCGCCGATTTTCGGGACGATATTCAGCGAATAGGCGTCGTAGACTGCTGCGAAACCTGGCCATTCGCAGGTGGAG
>JBBRKH010000313.1:0-2830 GCA_038217965.1 Sphingomonadales bacterium
GGTCATGCCGGGGACGAGGCCGAAATAGGCGATTTCGGCGGTGGCGCGCTGGGCGAAGTCGAGTTCGAGCAGGCCGACAGGGACGCCGTCGCGGCGCGTGGCGACATGGATCTCGGTCGTGGGGGCTTTGAGTTGTGCCGCGAGGGCGCCTTCGCTCATGACGAGGCGGCCTTGCCAGAGCCAGTTTTCGCCGATTTCGCGGAAGAGCGCGCGATAGCGGTCGCGATCGACGGGAGCATGCCAGCGTTCGAGCCGCAGCGCCGATTTTTGCGGCGCGGTGGGCGGCGGCGGGGGGGTGCGCATTTCAAGGCTGGTGACGACCGAGCCGAGGTGGCCTGGGGGAACGGTCGTCGAGGTCAGCAAGCGATCAGTCCCACCGGGCTTCGGGGGGGAGGCTCATCAGGATGGCATCGACGTTGCCGCCGGTCTTCAGACCGAAGGTGGTGCCGCGGTCATACACCAGATTGTATTCCGCATAGAGGCCGCGATACCGCAGCAACGCAAGCCGATCCTCCGCCGTCCATGGCAGGCCCATCCGCGCACGCACTATGGCTGGAAAGGCAGCCAGAAATGTTTCCCCCACATCGCGGGTAAAGGCGAAATTGGCATCGAATTCCGCATCCGATTCCACATGCAGCCAATCGTAGAAAATCCCGCCCACGCCGCGCATGCGGTTGCGGTGCGGCACGAAGAAATACTCGTCGCACCATTTGGAATATTTCTCCCAATGTTCTGCCCCATGCCGGTCGCAGCTCGCCTGCAGCGCCGCTTTGAAGGCGGCGGTGTCGTCTTCGCGGGGCAATGCCGGATTGAGGTCGGCACCGCCGCCGAACCAGCGTTTGGTGGTCACCAGAAAGCGCGTGTTCATGTGCACCGCCGGCACATTGGGATTGGCCATGTGCGCAACGAGGCTGATGCCGGTTGCAAAGAAGCGCGGATCGTCGGCAGCGCCTGGAATGCCTTTGGCGAATTCCGGATTGAATTCACCGAACACGGTGGAGGTGTTCACTCCCACCTTCTCGAAAATGCGGCCCTTCATCGTGCCCATGCGCCCACCGCCGCCAGGGGCGCCGGAGTGGTCGGTGCGATCCCAAGGCGCAAAGACGAAGCGCCCCGGCGCTTCCGGCGCGCCGGGCAGCGCGGGAAGGTCGGCGCCCTCGTCTTCGATTGCTTCGAACGCCGCGCAGATGCGGGTCCGCAAGCCTTGGAACCAGTGTTCGGCAGCGGTTTGCTGGGCATCGAATATTGTCATGGGAAGCGCTTAGCGACGCTGCCTTGCGAAGCGCAATTCCCTTTCAGCACAGCGGTCGGGAAAAGCGGCATTTTGGCCTTGCGGGTGCCGAAGGGTTCGCCGATTGTTCGATGCGGAGGTTGCCATGCCGATACACCGCACGCCGGACGAACATTTCGAAGGCCTTGAGGGCTGGCCCTTTGCGCCGCACTATACGATGGTCGATCGCGGCGCGATGGTCGATCGCGGCGCGATGGTCGATGGCGGCGCGCAGGGCGCCTTGCGGGTCGCCCATGCCGAAGCCGGCCCGGCCGATGGCCCGGCCATCCTCTGCATGCACGGCGAGCCAAGCTGGTCCTATCTCTACCGCAGGATGCTGCCCATCTTCGCAGCCGCCGGAGCGCGCGCAATCGCCCCCGATCTCGTCGGCTTTGGCCGCTCCGACAAGCCTTCGGAGCAATCGGACTACAGCTATGCCCGACATGTCGGCTGGATGCTGGACTGGTTCGACCGCCAGGATTTCCATGACCTTACGCTCTTCTGCCAGGATTGGGGCGGCTTGATCGGCCTGCGGCTCGTGGCCGCGCGCCCCGAACGCTTCGCCCGCGTCGTCGTTGCCAACAGCTTTCTGCCGACCGGCGAGGGCAAGGCATCGGACGCTTTCCTCCGCTGGCGCGAGTTCAGCCAGTCGGTTGCCGATTTCGATTCGGGCTGGATCGTCAACGGCGGCACCGCGCGCGGCATTTCCGAAGCGGCCCGCGCTGCCTACAATGCCCCCTTCCCGGACGATCGCTTCAAAGCCGGCGCGCGGATCTTCCCGATGCTGGTGCCAACCGAGCCGGATTCGCCCGAAGCGCACGAAAATCGCGAGGCATGGAAAAATCTCGAACGCTTCGTCAAGCCCTTGCTCACCCTGTTCGGCGACAGTGATTTCGTGACGCTGGGTGCGGAGAAGGCCCTGCAGGCGCGCATTCCAGGAGCCGCCGGGCAGGATCACCGCATCATCGAACGGGCCGGGCATTTCATCCAGGAGGATGCCGGCGAGGAGCTGGCAGCGCTGGTGCTGCGTTTCATGCGCCTGTCAGCTTGACAGCGACACCCCGTCGCCATAAAGCCGCCGCTCACTTTTGCGCGGGTGTAGCTCAGTTGGTTAGAGTGCCGGCCTGTCACGCCGGAGGTCGCGGGTTCAAGTCCCGTCACTCGCGCCATTGGTGACCGGTTTACTCCACCAGTGAACAGCTTGCCTGCATGGTTCGGATGTTGATCCCCACCCTTGCCGATCGTGGATCGGCCCAGCTGTAGGCCACCGCGCGCTCGCCGCCCTCCGGCGTCAGCACATACAGGACCAGGCTCGGCTGGTTGGGTCCGTCTGGCCACACCACATTGCGCATCTTCAGGGTGAACCGCTGCGGAACAGACTCGTCGGTCACCAGCTCGGCGCGGCCGCCTTGGTCGTGCAGCGCGATATCGCGCCTGCCCCACCAATCCTCGGCACCGTTGGCGCTGTTCGCCCGCTTCGGCACCGCCGCCCAGCAGCGGAATGCCCGCGCCCGGCGCAGCTCCTGCACGCCGCGCCCGTCGATCCGCAGCCGCACCCCG
>JBBRKH010000314.1:0-2828 GCA_038217965.1 Sphingomonadales bacterium
CTCGATGTCGAAGTGCCACAGACTGCCGCGCGCCAAGCTGGAGTCAGCGCCCATGAGCGCGCGCGCCGCGCGATTGCCGCCACCCGAACCCTGGCAAGAGAGCCCGCATGACGCCGCTGATCCACCGCCCCGATATCGTCCAGCTCGCCTGGGTCGTGCCCGATCTGGAAGCCGCCATGCGGCACTGGCACGCCGTGCTCGGCGTCGGGCCGTTCCTCGTCAACCGCCGCATCCCGCTCGGCTCCCCGCGCCATCGCGGCCAGCCCATGCGCACCGCCTTCTCCACCGCGCTCGCGCAATCAGGGGACATGCAGATCGAGCTTGTGGAGCAGCATGATGACACGCCGTCGGCCTATCGCGACACCGTTCCGGCCGGTGCCACCGCCTTTCACCATGTGGCCATCATCGTGCAGGATTATGCCGCCGAAATGGCGCGCTTCGGAGGCCAGGGCTTTGAAACCGCCGGCGATGGCCTGTTCGGCGAGATGCACTTCGCCTATGTCGACACAGCGGCAACGCTCGGGCACATGATCGAAGTCATCGAAGACAAGGCCGCAATCCGCGCCTTCTTCGCCGCCGTGCGGCAGGCGGGCGAAAGCTGGGACGGCAACCCCGACACCCTGATCCGCGAAATGGCGCGATAGCGTCAGCCTGCCGGTGCCATTGCAACGATGGCTTCCACACTCGGCCGCTTGCGATAATCCTGGCTCACATCCACCGCCTGCACCCGGCCGGCCTTGTCCAATACCAGCACCGTGGGCAGCGGCACGCCCGCCGCCATATGCCCGGCCGGGTAGCGCGCATCGAGCAGTCCCATGGCGGCAATCGCCTTCGACCCCGTGTCTGACAGCAGCGGATAGGAAATCGACTGCTTCGCGGCGAACTTGCCCAGCACCTCGGGGCTGTCATAGGTCATCACCGCCAGCGAATAGCCTTTGGCCGCCAGCGGCCCGCTGGCAGCAGACAGCTCCTTCATCTGCGCCTGGCAATAGGCGCACCATGCGGCCGAACGCGACAGCACCAGCACCATGCCGTTGCGGCCCGAAAGGCTGGCGACCGAGCGCGCCTTGCCGGAGGCGTCGACCGGCGCGAAAGCAGCCGGCAGGCTGTCACCCACCTTCGGCGCAGCCAATGCCGAAGAACCGGCAACGACCGCAGCGACGATGGCGAACGCGGGCAGGAATGGCAGTGTCATGGCAGACTGTCCTTCAGAGGTGCAGGGGAAATATAAGTGCTGTTCGCCGGCAGCCGCCCGTCGGTTACCGCGCGCTCGGAAAGCGGCCGTGGTTGACACGCTCATGTTGCGCCTCGGCTGGGTCAATGCGTCTGCCAACGCCTGGGTTGCCGCCCATGTCTGCCAGCCCGCGGGTATCCGCCCAGCGGGTACGCCGTCCATCCGGGGCCATGAATTCGCCGCCTGTCGCCCACAGTTCGAACTAGTCCGCGTGCGCGGCATCGCCTGACTAAGGCTCAGCCAACCATCCGCTCGCCTTCCGGCCACCAGGCCTTGCGCAGCTCCTTCTTCAGCACCTTGCCGCTCGGATTGCGCGGCAGTTCGTCCACGAAGTCCACGCTCTTGGGGCATTTGAATCCGGCGATCCGCTCGCGGCAGAAGGCGATCAGCGCGTCGGCGTCCACCGGCGCCTTCAGCACCACAATGGCCTTCACCGCCTCGCCCCATTTCGCATCCGGAACGCCGATCACCGCAGCATCCCGCACCGCCGGATGCGCAAACAGCGCATTTTCCACTTCGGCGGGATAGATATTCTCGGCGCCCGAGACGATCATGTCCTTCACCCGGTCGTGGATCGTCAGATAGCCGTCCGCATCCATCCAGCCGGCGTCGCCGGTCAGATACCAACCGTCGCGAATCGCCTTGGCGGTCGCGGCGGAGTTGCCGTGATAGCCCTTCATGACGCTCACCGACCGCACCGCGATTTCACCCACTTCGCGGCGCGGCAGCTCGTTCATGTCGGCGTCGACGATGCGCACCTCGTTGCCCGGAAACGGCTTCCCGCAGCCGCGCATGCGCTCGTTGCCCGCAACATCATGGTCGGCCGGCGGCAGATAAACGACCGTGCCGCTGGTTTCGGTGGCGCCATAGCACTGGATGAAGCTGGCATTGGGAAATGCGCGCATCGCACCTTTGAGCACATCCAGCGGAATCGGCGACGCGCCATAGAGCATCTCGGTCACGCTGGAGAGGTCCGCTCCCGCAAGCGTCTTCGGGTGCTGCACGATCATGTTCAGCACCGCCGGCACGGCAAACATCTTGGTCACCCGGAATTGCCCGATGGCATCGATCATCAGCTCGATATCGGGACGCGCCAGCACCACGCCCGACGCGCCCGCCGCAAGCGCGTGCAGCGCCCACCCCGTGCCGCCGATGTGAAACAGCGGCATCGCGATCAGGCACACATCGAGGTCGTCCCAGCCGCTCCAGCTTTCGCCGGTCAGGCTGCCTTTCTCCACCGTGCCCAGCAGGTTGCGATGGGTGAGCAGCGCACCCTTCGGAAATCCGGTCGTGCCCGAGGTGTAGAGCTGCAAAACCACGTCATCCGCTGCCGCATCCGCCACCCCATCGTCCGGCGTGGCCGCCGTCAGCCACCCGGCGAAATCCTCGCTCCACACCAGCTGCCTGACGCCGGCCGCCGCCAGCGCCGGCTCCACCACCGCCTGAAACGCCCGATCCGCCACCAGCAGGCCGATCCCGGCATCGCGCAGGATCCAGCCGACTTCGGCGGCCACCAGACGCCAGTTGATCGGCGCCAGCACCGCCCCCATGCGAATGCAGGCCTGCATCAACACGATAAAGTCCACCGAGTTCA
>JBBRKH010000315.1:0-2812 GCA_038217965.1 Sphingomonadales bacterium
CGTAACCGCTACATCAGCGGTCAGATGAACACGCTCGCACCATTCCCCGCCGAAGCTGCGCTCAATCCTCAGATCGCGCGCCGACGCACGTTCGCCATCATTTCCCATCCTGACGCTGGCAAGACCACGCTGACGGAGAAGCTGCTGCTGAAGGGCGGCGCGATCCGCATGGCCGGGGCGGTCCGCGCGCGCGGCGAGCGGCGGCGCACCCGCTCCGACTGGATGGCTATCGAGCGCGAGCGCGGCATCTCCGTCTCCTCCACCGTCATGCGCTTCGAGCGCGACGGGCTGGTCTTCAACCTGCTCGACACGCCGGGCCACGAGGATTTCTCCGAAGACACCTACCGCACGCTGACGGCGGTGGATTCCGCCGTGATGGTGATCGATGCGGCGCGCGGCATCGAAGCGCAGACGCTGAAGCTGTTCGAGGTCTGCCGGCTGCGCTCGGTGCCGATCATCACCTTCATCAACAAGGTGGACCGGGAAGGCCGTGCGCCGTTTGCGCTGCTGGACGAGATCGCCGAAAAGCTGGCGCTGGATGTCGCGCCGATGAGCTGGCCCGTCGGCATGGGCGGGCAGTTCGAGGGGCTGTACGATCTTGTGCGCAACCGGCTGGCGCGCCCGTCGCCTGGCAATACGCGCGCCTTCGAGGGCGACCTGACGGACGTGTCCGGCCTGTTCGACCCGACGCTCGACACCTTGCTTTCGAAGCAAGGGGTGGCCTTGCTGCGCGAGGAAGCCGAGCTGGCGCAGGCGGGCTATGCGGCGTTTTCCACCGAAAACTACCAGCATGGCGACCTGACCCCGGTGTATTTCGGCTCGGCATTGAAGGAATTCGGCGTCGGCGACCTGATCGACGCGCTGGCCCGCCATGCGCCCGGCCCGCGCCCGCAGCCGGCCGAGCCGGAAGCCGTTTCGCCCGACGACCCGACCGTCACCGGCTTCATCTTCAAGGTGCAGGCCAACATGAACCCGATGCACCGCGACCGCGTCGCCTTCATGCGGCTCTGCTCGGGCAAATTCCGCCGCGGCATGCGCCTCACCCAGGTGGGCACCGGCAAATCCATCGCCGTGCACAGCCCGGTGCTGTTCTTCGCCCGTGATCGCGAAGTGGCCGAGGAGGCCTTTCCCGGCGACATCATCGGCATTCCCAATCATGGCACGCTCAGGGTCGGCGACACGCTGACCGACGGGCCACCGGTCACCATCACCGGCCTGCCCAATTTTGCGCCGGAAATCCTGCGGCGAGTCGTTTTGAAAGACCCGACCAAGACGAAGCAACTGCGCAAGGCGCTGGACGACATGGCGGAAGAAGGCGTGACCCAGGTGTTCTATCCCTCGATCGGCGCGCAGCTGGTCGTCGGCGTGGTCGGCCAATTGCAGCTGGAGGTGCTGATTTCCCGGCTGGAAGTGGAATACAAGGTGGATGCCGCGCTGGAGCCCTCACCGTGGGACACTGCGCGCTGGATCGCTTCTGATGATGCCGAAGCCCTGAAAGGCTTTGCAGCCAATCATCGCAGCGCAGTGGCAAGCGACCGGGACGGGGCGCCGGTGTTCATGGCGAAGGATGCCTGGGAGCTTGGCTACACCACCAACAAACACCCGGCGATCCGGTTTACAGCCACCAAGGAGCGGGCATAAAGCGCAGCGCGCCAGCGCACATCACACCCCAACTACACCGTCATCCCGGCAGCCGCCAGACACAGCCAACAGCTGTCATCTCCCCACGCCCTAAAGCTGGTGCCCCTGCCTGTCCCGTTTCGTCTCCAGATAGCGCGCGTTGTGTGGATTTGCCGGCAGCACGTGCGGCACCTGCTCGGCGACGACTATGCCGTGCGCTTCCAGATCGCGACCTTTGCGCGGATTGTTGGTGAGCAGGCGAATGCGGCTTGCACCCAGCAGCGTCAGCATGGCGGCGGCAAGATCGAAGTCGCGCTCGTCGTCGCCGAAACCCAGGCGCAGATTGGCGTCCACCGTATCGAAGCCCTGATCCTGCAGCGCATAGGCGCGCAGCTTGTTGAGGAGGCCGATGCCGCGGCCTTCCTGCTGCACATAGAGCAAAATGCCCCCTTCGCTGGCGATGCGGGACACAGCGGCGCGCAGCTGCGGTCCGCAGTCGCACTTCAGGCTTCCGAGCACATCGCCGGTAAGGCAGGCGCTGTGCACGCGCACCAGCGGCACCGGGCCCGGCGTGCCGATGACGAGGGCGAGATGCTCGGGGCCGCCGTCGGTTGGCCTGAAGGCCACCACAGCGGAATCTTCAGCGCCCCCCAGCGGCAGCCTCGCGCGGCTGACGATGCGGAGGCGGGTGGCACGGCGCCACGCCAGCACGGCGCCGGCGTCTGCTGCGATTTCGTCGGCAACCGGCGCGGCGTCACGAACGGCAAAAACGGCCGGCAGCAGTGCGGCGCGTTTGGCCAGCGCAATAGCCGCCTCGGACGCGCGGGAATGGTCGCCCAGTAAACGCGTGGGAAACGGCCCCTTGAAAGGCGTGGACAGGTCGCTGACCGGATCGGCGGCGGCCAGGCTTGCGACCAGATCGAGCCAGGGCAGCCGCGTGATGGCAACCGCCGCAGCACCGGCCGCCGGGCGCTGGTTGCCGATCTTCAGCGTGGCGGCGCGTTCGGGGCTCAGCAGAAGGTCGGCCGGTCCGCTCGATTCGAGGCGCTTCAGGCTGTCCGCCGATGCCAGCTCTGCCGCCACAATGCGCAGCGATGCCGCCCCGTCCACGATGCGGACCAGCTCCCCGCGTCGGAGATCATCGACAGCGCGCGCCAGGGCAAGGTCGGTATCGGGTGTCACAGCGCGAAGG
>JBBRKH010000316.1:0-2802 GCA_038217965.1 Sphingomonadales bacterium
CCGCGGAACCGGCGTGCCTGCTGTCGTCAGCACCCTGCCGCGAAGCTCGATTGCCGGCCCGGACGCGCGTTTCGGTTGTCCACCAACCCGCGTCAGATCGGCGAAATCATGATCCACCGCCTCCGGATAAAACGGGCCCACCGTCTCGCGCGGCGTAACAAGGAGAGGGGCGGCCGCCCATGCCGCATCCGCCGCAAGCAGGGCTGTTCCAAGCAGAAGCGACCGGCGTTCGATGAGCATCCGCAATTTCCCCCTGTAAGGCAGGACTAGGCTTGCCTCCAACCCCGGTCAAGCAGCGCTCGCATAGCTCACCACCTCATACTCGATCCCGTCCGGATCGAAGAAGTAGAAGCGCCGCCCCGGCGCATAGTCCCCGTGCGAAAACGGCTCCAGGCCGGCCGCCACCACCCGCGCCTCCGTCGCATCCAGATCGTCCACCTCCACACCCACGTGATTCAGTGGCACGCCCTTCACAAAGCCGTCTTCGCTCCCGTGCCCCCCCGCATACAGCGCCAGATAATCGCTGCCGCTTCCCACATGAATGGTCCAGCCGCCGCTCGCCGAAGGCCCGCGCCACCGCTCCTGCCAGCCGAACACATCGCGCATCAGCGCTGCCGTCCGCTCCGGATCCCGCACGCTCAGATTCACATGCTCGATCCGCGCCACCGCAATGCCTGCATCGATAGCCGCATCCACATCCGCCATTGCCCGTCTCCGTCATCTTCTGCGCCGAGTCGCAGCCAGTGCTTGCGTTGATGCAACCTCAAGCTAAGGTGAGGTCAAGCATTTTCTCCAAGGCGAATCCCATGCCCGCAAATCTCCTCACCATCGGCGATCTCGCCCGCCGCACCGGCCTTTCCGTCTCCGCCATCCGCTATTACGAGGCGCGCGGCCTCGTCGCGCCCATCCGCACCGCAGGCAACCAGCGCCGCTACCTGCGGGCCGACATCCGCCGCCTCTCGTTTGCCCTCATCGCCCAGCAGCTCGGACTAAGCCTCGCCGACGTCGAAGGCCGATTGCGATCCCTGCCGCAAGGTCGCGCTCCCACCCAGGCCGACTGGCAGCGCATCAGCGCCGCCATCCGCGATCAGCTGAACGCGAAAATCCACACCCTCCAGCAAACCCGCGACCGCCTCGACGGCTGCATCGGCTGCGGCTGCCTCAGCCTCGAAACCTGCGCGCTCTACAATCCGGCCGACCGCGCCAGCCGCGCAGGCCCCGGGCCGCGCTACCTGCTCGGCAACAGCGCACAAGATTTCGAAGCGCCCGCCGCATAGCAACGCCCAGGCTTCGTCCTTGCGCCGATGTCCACAAACCGGCAGCATCGCCACCATGAACAATGCCCTGCTCGCCGCCGCGCTCCTGGGCGCAACCCCCGCAGCTTCCGCCCCGGACCCAACCGAAGCGGCATTCCGCGCACTCTACAAGGAGCTGGTCGAAACCGACACCACGCTCAGCGCCGGCAGCTGCACCAAGGCGGCTGCCCAGGTCGCCACCCGGCTGCAGACAGCCGGCTACAAGCCATCCGACATCACGACCTTCGCAATTCCCGAAAAACCAAAGGAGGGTGGCCTGGTCGCAATCCTTCCCGGCGCCGATGCGTCCCTCAAACCGATCCTCCTCCTCGCCCACATCGATGTCGTCGAGGCCAGGCGCGAAGACTGGACCCGCAGCCCGTTCGCCTTCATCGAGGAAAACGGATTCTTCTTCGGCCGCGGCGTCGCAGACGACAAGGCCCAGGCCGCCGTCTACTCCGACACCATGATCCGGCTCCGGTCGGAACCGCAACTCAAGCGCACCGTAAAGCTTGCACTCACCTGCGGCGAAGAAACATCGGGCGCCTTCAATGGTGCGCAATGGCTGGCCGAAAATCGCCGCGCGCTTATCGATGCAGAATTTGCCATGAACGAAGGCGGAGGCGGCCGCGTCCGGCCAGACGGCACGCCAGAAATGCTGGCCCTGCAAGTGGGCGAAAAACACTATCAGGACTACATGATCGAAGCGACCAACCCGGGCGGCCACAGCTCGGTCCCGCGCCCCGACAACGCGATCTACAGCCTTTCGGCAGCGATCAAGGCCGTGGAGGCGAAGAAATTCCCGGTTGCCCTGAACAACACGACCAAAGCCTTCTTCCTCAATGCCTCGCGCAGCTTCCCGGCCCCCATCCGCGAACCCATGGCGGCAATCGCCGCCAATCCGCAGGATGCCAACGCCGAAGGCATCCTGTCGCAGGATCCGATCCTGAATTCCATGCTGCGAACCACCTGTGTCGCCACGCAGATCACCGCCGGCCACGCGCAGAATGCCTTGCCGCAGCGTGCCAGTGCCAACATAAACTGCCGCATCATCCCCGGCGAAACCGTGGAATCCACCCGCCAGGCGCTAGCCGCTGCCATCAACGATCCGAAAATCAGCATCACCGCAAACGCCAACCGCAATGTGGTGGCAAAACAGCCGCCGCTGACAGATCGCATCCTGCAGCCCGCGCAGGCGCTCGCTGCAATCCATTTCCCCGGCGTGCCCCTGCTCCCCATCATGAGCACCGGCGCCACCGATGGCCCCTTCCTCGCTGCCGCCGGCATCCCGGTCTACGGTGTCCCCGGCATTCTCTACGAATCCGATGGCGGTGGCGTCCACGGCCTGAACGAGCGCATCCGCGTCAAAAGCGTGCTCGACGGTCGCGCCTATCTGCACGACCTGCTTAAAGCCTTTGCCACCGCGCAATTAACGCCGCCGCTGCTTGACACGTAACCCCCACACGCATACCGCGCAAAAAAAGGCGACCCGGTCCTCGGGTAACAG
>JBBRKH010000317.1:0-2801 GCA_038217965.1 Sphingomonadales bacterium
CGTATCCATCAATCGATGTCGACTCAGCGCGCGCGGCCCCGAGTGATGAGATTGACCAGCAACAGCAGGATGAGGGCGCCGCCCAGCGAAGCCAGCAGCCCGATGATCGAAAAGTCCCCGGTGTTGGCGGTGCCCGAACCCAGCATCGGCGCAATCAGGAAGCCGCCGAGGAACGAGCCGACGATGCCGACGATGACATTGAGGAAAATTCCCTGTTGGCCATCGCGCTTCATGATAATGCTGGCCAGCCAGCCAATGATGCCGCCGACGATCAACCAGATAATGATGTTCATGATGTTGTTCTCCACATTGAAATTGAATAGTTGGCACCGGATCCCTGACCAGTGACGCCGATTTGATATGCAATCGACATACATCCCGGCGTGGGAACCTGGGTCGGCAAGCATGCCGATGGCGTTTCCCAAACCGTGCTGATGTCGCGCCAACAAAGCTTGAGGGTATCGAGCAGCGGCCGCAGTACAAGGCGGATTTTATTCATGGGAGCGTCATTTCAGCCCTAAAACTCGCGGATTTCAGCGAATATCCGAATATTCCGGCGGCGTCCTGCACGACGTTGGCGGCGAAGGATTGCATTCTGCAGGCACGCCCCGGTATGCATTCGGGAGCATGCGCAAAGCGCTATGGATTCTTCGCCGGTGGCGCCGGCCTGGTCCGCAGCGCCGCCGCCATCGCGCCGATGCCGCCCGCCAACAACGCCAGCATGAGGAGCGTGTTGAACAGGCTGGTCGGCCGGAAATAGATGTTGAGATTGGCGAGGATGCCGACGAATACGATCACCAGCCCCGCAGCCAGCAACAGCCAGCCGATGATCGATTTGCCATTGAAGAAGATCAAACCGGTGCCAATGATGAAGGGGATCAGCGACAGGCCGAAGCCGTTGTAGCCGTAGAGCATCCAGCCGCCGCCGGAGCTGACCGATACCTGGTTGGTCAGCAACCATCCGCCCGCCACCGCGCACATCAAACCGATGAAAAACTGTCCGATCCCGCCGGGGGTGCCGCCTGCGCCTGTCATATGTCGTGCTCGCTCGGAAAATACAGCTGGCCTCGATCATAACGCGGCGTGATCGGGCTGACGGCCGCGCTCATCCCAGCAACCGCAGCAGCGCCTCGCGCGGCAGCTTGCCGGTGTCGTTGCGGGGCAGCGCATCGACGATGCGCAAACGCCGCGGCAGGAAGATCGGATCGACGCTCTGGCGCAGGGCGTCGAGGATCGCTGCAGCCTCCAGTCCGGGCGCGACCGCCAGTGCGGCGATCCGGCGCACGCCGGTCACGTCGCAGGCGTCGAGCTGCAGCATCGCGCCGTCGATCACGCCGGGCACCGCCAGCAGGCGGCGGGTCAGGTCGCCCAGCGAGGCGCGCTTGCCGGCGATCTCCAGCAGGTCCGACTGTCGGCCGCACAGCTTGAACCGGCCTTCGCCGCGCAGTTCGACCAAATCCGCCAGGGCCACCGGCGCGGGCAGGTGCGGTGCCACGACCAGCGTGCCGTCGGGCTGAGGCTGCAGATGCACGCCGGGATAGCACTGCCAGAAGTCGTCGCGCGCGGTGCGGCGATGGGCGATGACGCAGGTTTCGGTGGAACCGAACATTTCGCGCACTTCGCAGCCGAATGTCTGTTCGGCGGCGGCGGCCAGCGCCTGCGGCAGCGGCGCAGTGGCGGTAACGATGCCGGCCAAGGGCGGCAGCTTGATGCCGGATTCGACCAGCGCGCGCAGATGCACCGGAGTGGTGACCAGCAGCGCCGGCGCGGTCGCACGGCGGCCGACGCCAGCAGCGGCATCAGCACCGACAGCTCCATGCCGTACATGTGCTGCGGCGGCACCGTGGCGATGATCGGCAGCACGGTCGGCTCCTGCAACGCATGGCCAGGCCACAGGTGGCGCAGCGCGGCGGCGTTCTGTGCGGTGCTGGTGCGCAGGCTGCCCCAGGTCTTGGGATTGGATTTGGGCGTGCCGGTGCTGCCAGAAGTGAAGCCGATCATCGCCAGCGCGCCGGGGTCGATCTGCAGCGTCGGGCCGGACTGCCGGGGCAGTCGCTCGGGCAGGGCATGCAACTGCGGCGGCGCGGGCGAGAGCCGCACGTCGGTGATGCAATAGCTGTCGGGATACTGCCGGCGCACGTCCTCGATCACCGCAGGCGTGCGCGAAGGCGGCAGCAGATTGACCTGGCCGCGCACGGCGGCGGCGCAGAACGCGACCAGGAAGCGGTAGCGGTCTTCGCAGAGATTGATCGCGAACGCTGCCTGCGGCAGGCCTGCGGCGACCCCGCGGACTTCGGCGAGGAAGGTGTCGAGCGCGATATGGCCGTGGCCATCGAAGGCGAAGCTGCGGCCGGCGGGGCCTTCGGCGAGCGCCACCCAGCGTGGCGATGGCGCGTCGGGCATGGCCCCGCTGCCCGTGGTTTCGATCGCTGCCGACATATCGTTGTTTGTCTCCCGCTGGCTACGCCCAGGCACCGATCGGTACCCGCCCCTGGCTTAGCTTACGCTGGGCGGCCTGACCGCCTCAAACCGACGCGCTTCGTGAACAGTCTGGAATTCGACCCTCCGCAGCTCGCCGCCTTGCCGTCCGGCCCGGTGTCCTGCGCCTGGTGGCCCTATCGCCGCGGCGACGATGCAGAGCGCCGCATCCGCGGCTGGCTGGGCGATCTGTGGGCGCTGCCGCCCGCGGCGATGACCATCGCCCGCGACAGCCATGGCCGGCCGTTCCTGGAGGCCGGCGCGCACCGGGTCGATCTGAACTGGAGCCACAGCGGCGACTGGCTGATCGCGGTCTGCGCCGA
>JBBRKH010000318.1:0-2799 GCA_038217965.1 Sphingomonadales bacterium
TCGTCCGCCCCCAGTGGGAGGCCCAGCGCCGGGGCCAATTGCGGGCCGAACAGGCCGAGGCTCACCGGGATCAGGCCGACCGCGAGATAGATGCCCGCCGCAAGAAAGGCGCCGCGCCGCGCCACCTCGGGCGATTTTGCCGCGAGGGTGCGGGACAGCGCTTCCTGACTGACCATCGTGCCTGCGATCGGGATCAACCACAGCTCGGCCCGCTCGACCCAGCTTTCGCCCGGCGCGGTGAAGCTCCACACCGTGGGCGGGGCAGCGGCGAGCATGGCGCTCATCCCGCCGGCAGCATCGACCATCAGCGCAAACAGGATCACGATCGCGGCGATGATGATGGTGCCCTGCACGATATCGGTGACAACGTCGCCCGCCAGCCCGCCGAACAAGGTATAGGTCATCACCAGCACGGTGGCACCGATCAGGGCGGTGGTAAAATCGAGGCCCGATGCGCTGGCGATAATCGTGGCAAAAGCAAACAATTGCGCGGCGGACCATGTCGTGGCGCTCAGGGCGATCACCACTGCGGCCAGCCCTTCGGTGCCGGGGCCAAACCGGTCGCGCAGGAAATCCGCGATGGTGATGAACCCGCCGCTGCGCAGCCGGTGGGCAAAGAACAGCGCGATGGCGAGGATGCCGATGGCATAGGCGAACGGCTCGGCCCGCGCGCCCGCCAGCCCGTCGCGCGCGACTTCGCCCGATGTGGCGATCAGGCTTTCAGACGCGAACCACGTGGCAAACAGCGACATCCCTACCGCAAATGGCCCGAGGCTGCGTCCGGCGACAAGGTAATCGGTTTCGGACTTCGCTCCGCGTCCGGCCCACACCGCAAGCGCGACCTGGGCAGCGACATAGAGCAGGATCAGCGTGAGCGTGATGGCCGGATCCCCCTTGCGGCGTGCTTCAGCCGGAAGCAGCGCGGCACATTCAAAGGGGAATAACTACCCACGCGGCCGATCGTTGCAAGGGGCGATGCACCGCCAACGCGGCGTGCCTCAATCTTCGATCAGGGCAAGTTCCACCGTGGCGTGGCCGCGCGCGACCAGGCCGAGTTCATCGGCAGCAGCGCGGCTGACATCGAGCATCCGTCCGGGGGTGAACGGCCCGCGATCATTGATCCGGACCACTACGGTCTTGCCATTCGCCGGGTTGCTCACGCGCACGAGGCTGCCAAAGGGCAGGGTGCGGTGCGCGGCGGTCATAGCGGTATTGTTGAACGTTTCGCCATTGGCGGTGCGGCGGCCGTGGAACTTGGCAGCGTAATAAGATGCACTGCCACGGCCAAGCGCGGTTTCCTGCGGTGCCGATGGCGTTTCCACTGCCGGCTCGAATGCAGGGGCAGGGGCGGTAACCTCTACCGACGGCTGGAGCGGCACGAGTTCGATCACGGCAACACTGGTGGCAGGATCGACTCGCAATGCGCCAGCATCCGGCGCAGCGGCCGACGAGGCGCCAAGCGGGGCCAGTCCGAGCAAACCGGCGACCACTGCTGCTTGCAGCCTTTTGGACCTGATGCCCGATGTGCGCATTGCTGTTCGCATGGCGCGGCCAATAGTTTGGCACCCTTGCCGAAAGCAAACCGGACGCACGCTTCATCGCCGCGAACCATCACTGGCGGCACGAGGTGCCCTGCAAATGCGGTGAAACGTTGTGGAACAAACGCGCGCGAGGCGGGTTAGCGACGGGTTTGGAGGCGTGCGACTCGGGTTTTCGCTGGCAAAACAGCCTTTGGCCGCGCTTATCCGTGCGCTTCAATGCAAATGGGGCCGGCATTGCTGCCGACCCCACTCTCACCGGCGTGTGGATGTTCTGACCCTTGCGCGGTCTCCGGCGAACCTTCGACCTTTGCTTTCGTCAGCGCATACTTGGCGCCCGATGTCTAATCCCTGGCTGCCCAATCTTTCGATCGTTGTCTTGCGACTGGCATCGTCAGGGTTTCGCCACCGGCGCTCGCGCCGGCATCCGGCTTTCGCTCCTGCCCTGCTGCGTCTGCTGGAGCCCGAAGCCTCCTGCTGCCGCTGCCATGCGCAGTTGCCTGGCCGAGTCCACGTTCCTTTACCGATCACAAGGACTGCGGGTTGGGGGCTTTCGCCGATCCGCTGCACTTCTGTCCGGCCCGGTTCCTGGCCTGTCCGGTGTCACCGCGTCGTGCCGTTCTCAAACAAGCCTGCTTGCGTTCAGCCGAAGCCTCTTGCATGCCGTCTCTCGATCAGCGCGTGGACGATTTCACCGCCATCTCCGAGGTTTAAACCATCGTAACCTCAAGGCCTTGCGGCTTTCCGTTCCGGTTGGTCTGCGTCCCGAAGACAAGTTGAAACTGCGCTTCAAACAGCGATCTGACAACATCGGGACGGCTGAGTTTTCCACTTCCAGCGATTTCGCCTGTGGACACAGGTGGATAAGTCAACAACTCGGCGCAATTGCCGCAACCACAACGCGCCTCGGTGCGCGAATTCACATTTCGACGGCTAAATTAAGCGCCTGCGCAGCAGCGCCCGGCGCCGCGACTCGGTTTTCCCGCAGCGCTCAGGCGTCGCGGTTGCGCCGGGAGAGCAGGCGCAGCCGCAATCCGTTGAGCTTGATGAAGCCCTCGGCGTCCTTCTGGTCATAAGCGCCAGCGTCATCCTCAAACGTCACGTGCGCTTCGGAATAGAGCGAGTGCGGCGATTTGCGGCCCACGACGCTTGCCATCCCCTTGTAGAGCTTCAGCCGGACGGTGCCGGCAACCTTGTCCTGCGAATGGTCAATCGCCGCCTGCAACATTTCGCGTTCGGGGCTGAACCAGAAGCCGTTGTA
>JBBRKH010000319.1:0-2778 GCA_038217965.1 Sphingomonadales bacterium
CGCTTGCAGCACGGCTGGGGCTTACGCCGGCGGCGCTGGAGGGCGAGCTTGCATCCGATGTGGAGCCATTGCTGGAAGCCGGAGCGCTCCCGGTGGCGGCCGAACCGGGCTGGAGCATGCTGCGGTTCGAGGATGATAACCGGTGACCGCGTCTGCGGACATGGCCGGGTTTGCGGAAATCGCGGCGCGGGTGGCGCCCGACTATGCGCGAATGCTCGGGCGCCTGGCGGACGCGATGCTGGCAGAGGGCGCTGAAGGGGCGGATACCGGATCGGCGCAGCGGGATGTGGCGGCCTCACCGGATTTGGGCAAGGAAGCTGCGCGGGCGGCAGGGATGGGCCGGGCGGGGCATCGCACAGTGCCGGATGCCGGGCGACGCGCGCCGATGGCAATGGCGGCAGGCGGACGGATGCGGCCAGCGAACGGGCATGCGGGGCTGACTGCGCAAGGCGAGGGCGTTTTGGCGACGGATACGACCCCGCAAGCGGAGGCGTCTGATCCGGCGCAGCGTGTGCACAATGTGGAAAGCCCTGCACAGGCGATGCAGACGCGGCCGGGAAAGACAGTGGTGCAAGGCACAGATGCTGCGCGCGAGAGTGCAGCATTTCCGCCGGACGCCTCCGGTGCCCGATTGCGGATGGGCGTTCGTTCAGCCGCGGGCCGGCCGCCGATCGGAGAGCCGACTGCGCCCCGAACGGCGGCGGCCGGGGCGGCTGGATCAAACCAACCGCGCGGCGTGATACCCGCGCCGGAGACGCTCCGGCATGGGGAAGCTATGTCGGGCCGGGCGTTTCGCATCCATCGGCCGGTTGCGGACAGGGTGCGGCGGGCCACGGCACTGGCCGGGCCGGGGATTGCGTCGGCGCGCAGCCACGCAGCGGAGTTGCCAGTGATGGACTTGCCGGTGATGGGCTTGCCTGTGACGGATTGGGCGGTGATGAACTGGACGCTGCCCGATCTGATGACGCCGCGCGGCTGGCCGGCTGCGCCGACGCCGGGTGTCGATCCGTTTGCCGATGCCGCGCTGGAGGATGCGCTTGGAGACTTGCTGGAGCGCACCGCATTGACCGGCGGGATAGACTTGTGAGCGGGCCGCAATGACCCGCCCCATGCCGATGATCGACGATGTCGCGCTGGAGCAGGTGGCCTGGATCCGGCAGCGGACGCGGCCGCGGGTGGTGTCGCTGCCCATTCTCGGGCTTGAGGGGGATGTGCAGCAGAAGCTGGGGCGCGGCAGCCACGAGGTGGAGCTGGCGGGGGTGCTGTTTGGCGAGGCGGCCAGGGATTCGGTTGCGACCTTGCAGGGCAAGGCGAAGGCGGGGGCGGAAGTGACGTTTGCGGCCGACATCGTGACGGCGCTGGAGCTGAGCAGGATGCTGCTGGTGGATGCGGAATTTGCCGAAAGCGCAGGGGTTCCGGACCATTACCAGTATCGCATGCTGCTGCGGGAATCGCCGCCGCTGCCGGAGCCGGCGCGGCTGTCGTCGTTTGGCGGGCTGGACGGGTTCGATGTGGGATTTGATCTTGGCGCGCTGGGCGATGTGATGGGGGATATCGCCGCTGTGGCGGGCGACATCCAGGCGGCGGTGGAGGCGGCGACCGAGGCGCTTGGCGCGCTGGAGGCGATGGCGGGGCTGGCCGATCTGGCAGGCGGCAATCCGCTGTCGCCGCTGACGGATGCCATTGCAGCGCTTGGGCAGGGCGGCGGGATTGGTGACGCGGGCGCGTCGCTCGGCCGGCTGCTGGGGGGCGACTAGATGCTGGAGGTGGCACTTCGGCTGGAAGCGGGTCCGCTGGCCTATGACCGCCATGTGATCGCGCTGCAGCTGCGCCGTGTGCAGCTGCCGGCGCTCGACCGGCTGGTGGTGCTGCTGCCGCACGCGGTGGCGATGGAGGCGGTGCCGGGGGATGATGTGGCGCTCGATCTGGATGGTGGCGAGGGGAGCACGCGGGTGTTCACCGGCAAGCTCGACCGCATCGTGCGCTCTGCGGCCGGCGTTCGGCTGGAGGCGGTGAACGGTGGGCCGGCGCTGGCGCTGTTCCGCCCGGCGCTCAGTCTGCAGTCGCTGTCGGCGGGGGATGCGATCCGGCGGCTGACGGCCGATGCTGGCGTCGACGTGGATGTGGAGGATGATGGGCCGGATCTGGCGCTTCTGGCACTGGATGGGCGGGAGACGGCGGCGGAGCGGATTGCGGCACTGGCGCGGCTTTCGGGGCAGCTGGGCGCATTCGATGGCGAAGGGCAGCTGCTGATCGGTCCGGCGGGTGGCATCGACGAGCGGATGGCGCTGAAATACGGCCGCGAGATTCTGGCGGTGGAGATGGCGGAGTCGGCGGGTGGGGCGCCCGGGTTGAGTGTGGTGGGCGAAGGTGCCGGCGATGCATCGGTGCCGCGCGGGCGGCTGCCGGCTGGGGATTTCGACCTTGGGGCGGCGGGCGAGGCGGGGCCTCAGAATCGGCGGATAGCCATTCCCGATGTGCGCTCGGCGGATGCGGCGAAGGCGGCTTCGGGGGCATTGGCGCTCGCCCGGGAGAAACTGCTGCAGCGGGCGAAGCTGACCACATTTCTGTTGCCCGGGGTGGCCCCGGGGATGGAAATCGAGCTGGCGGAGATGCCGGCCCATCTGCCGCTGGCGGCGATCAGGGTGACGCAGGTTGTGCACAGCGTGCGGCCCGGCGAGGGTGCGGTGACGGACATTTACGGCACGGGTGCAACCGACACCGATCCGCTGGCGTTTCTTGGCGACCTGGCCGGTGCGCTTGGTGGCGCCTTGGCGG
>JBBRKH010000320.1:0-2771 GCA_038217965.1 Sphingomonadales bacterium
TGTCGTCCTCGCGCCCGTGCTGCTCACCGTCATCGTGCTCGCCTGGGTGTTCGGACAGCTGATCGGCTTCGTCGGCCCGGAGTCGCTGTTCGGTCAGGCGCTCACCGCCGCCGGCAGCCTGTTCACCGGCCGCAATGCCAACCCGCTGCTCGGCTTCGTCATCGGCGTCGGCATACTGGTTGCCGCCGTCACCGCGCTCGGCACCGTGGTGCGCACTCGCGCCAAGCAGTTCCTTGAAGATACGATCGACGGAGTCATCGGCGGCATCCCGCTGCTCGGCGGCATCTACCGGCCGGTCGCCCAGCTGGTGCGCGGCATGGGCGGCAACAAGGCCGAGCAGATGGCCAGCATGAGCGTCTGCCGCGTCACCTTCGGCGGCGGCATCGAAACCATCGCCTTCCTCGCATCGCCGGAAACCTTCGATCTCGGCGGTGGCCCGGCCAAGCTTGTGCTGATCCCCACCGCACCGGTGCCGATCGGCGGCGCGCTGCTGCTGGTGGCGGTAGACAAGGTGCAGACGATCCCGTCCATGAAATTCGACGATCTGGCCAAGCTCTACCTCACCATGGGCCTGTCTACGCCGCCGCAGCTGCGTGCCGGCGAGCCAGTCGTGCCCCAGGAAATGCAGCACAGCCCATGAACGCGGAGTTCGAAACACTGGTGGCCGCAGCCCCCTATGGCGTGTCGGAGCAGCTTTCGCCGCTGGTGCGTCGCGTGCTGGCGCGCAATCCCTCACCTTTCACCTACACCGGCACCGGCACCTACATCGTCGGCCACGGCACAGTGGCGATCGTCGATCCGGGGCCAGCGGATGCAGCGCACCTCGATGCGGTGGCGCGGGCAGTGGCCGGGGAAAGGGTATCGCACCTCGTTATCACCCACACCCACATGGATCATTCGCCCGCCGCCGTCCCGCTGCAAACGCGGCTGGGCGCGCAGGTCGTTGGCTGTGTTCCGCTGGTGCTGTCAGACGATGGCCCGCGCGCCGACGCCGGTTTCGACCCGAGCTATGCGCCGGATCGGGTGCTGGACACTGGCGAGACACTGGCAGGACCGGGCTGGACGCTCAGCGCGCTGCACACGCCGGGCCACACATCGAACCATCTTTGCTATGCGCTGGAAGAGGAGCGGGCGCTGTTTTCCGGCGACCATGTGATGGGCTGGTCGACCACGGTGGTGGCGCCGCCAGACGGCGACATGGCAGACTATATGGCGTCGCTCAGACTGCTGCTCGATCGCGATGACACGCGATACTATCCAACGCATGGGGCGCCGATCGACGAGCCACAGCGACTGGTCCGGCATCTGATGGCGCACCGCAGGCAGCGCGAAACGCAGATACTCGGGCAACTGGAAGGCGGGCCGCAGGCGATTCCGGCGATGGTGGCGCGCATGTATGCCGCAGTGGACAAGCGGCTCTGGGGCGCCGCCGGGCGCAGCGTGCTGGCGCATCTCATCGCTCTGGAAGCACGCGGCATTGTCGCGCTTGAGGGTGAGCTGTGGGGCAGGGTCTGAGGAAGCTGCTGTCGTGGGTGGGCGTGCTGGCGCTGGTCGCTGCAGCGCTCGGCTTTGCAGCCGGCGCGGATCGGCGGCGCGACGCGTGTTTGGCGGTCGGTCTGTGCAAGCAGACGGACTTCATGGCGGCGATGCTGGTTTCGGTGCAGCGGCAGCAGAAATTGCTCGTGCTGACGGCGCGGCTGGTGGTGCCGGTCACCTCGGCACGCGATACCACGCTCGGGCCGATGACGGTGGCGACCACGAAGCAGACGGCCATCCTGCCGGCGACGGTGAACTATGTGGTCGATCTGGCGGCGCTGCAGGCGTCCGATCTGGTCTGGGATGCGGCCGCGCAGACATTGACGGTGCGGCGCCCGGCGGTCGTGCCGATGGCGCCGGCCATCGAATGGCAGAAGGCGCAGATTTACCAGGACGGCGGCTGGGCAACGGCCCTTACGCGGGTGAGCGATACGCTCCGGCAGGACAACCAGCAGAAGGCACCCGGCCTGTTCCTGAAACAGTCGAAAGACGCGGACCTTCTGGCGCTGGCGGATACGGCCGCCGATTCCGCGCTGCAGACGGCGTTTGGCATGCCCCTTGTGGCGGCCGGCTTCCTGGATGCGCGGGTGATTGTGACGCGGTGAGGCCTTGCGCTTCGGCGCACGAATGCGCAACTGATGCGGCGAGAGGGCACCGGGAAGGGTATTGATGGCCAAAGAGACGAAACTGAAACTCGAGGCGCCGGTTGCGGTGGCACCGGTGGCGATCGATTCCGCGGCCGGGCTGGTCCCGGTCGAGGCAGGCGTGCGCGGTCAACTGGAGCAGAAAGTGGACGCCTTCGTCGCCAATCTGGTGGCGCAGGATGCCAACAGCCCCGAATTCGGCAAGCAGGTGGACCGGCTTTCGTCTTTCGGCCAGAAGCAGATCGCCGAAGCCGCCGGGCAATCGAACCGCTTTCTCGATCGGCCGGTGAAGGCGATGGACGGCAACAACGGCATTGGTGCCGACCTCACGCAACTGCGGCGGACGGTGGAAGACCTCGACCCTTCGAAGAAGGGCGATCTGATGACCCGCAAGAAGCTGTTCGGGATCATCCCGTTCGGTGACAAGGCGCGCGACTATTTCGACAGCTACAAATCGACCCAGGGGCATATCTCGACGATTCTGAAATCCCTGCAGAACGGCAAGGACGAGCTGCTGCGCGACAATGCGGCGATCGATGTGGAGCGCCGCCAGCAATGGGAGGCGATGGGCAAGCTCGAACAGATGATTGT
>JBBRKH010000321.1:0-2764 GCA_038217965.1 Sphingomonadales bacterium
CGAATGGCGGCATGGAAAGCGCCAGCCGCGCCTCTCGCTCGGCGGCATGGAAGCCCTCGCTGTCTTGTGTGGCCAGCGCCTGCATCACCCGCGCGCGGGGCTGGTGCGTCTGGATCAGCACTTCACCCGGCTTGCTGCCGCGCCCGGCCCGGCCGGCAACCTGCGCAATCTGCTGATAGCTCCGTTCGGCTGCGCGCAGATCGCCGCCCTCCAGGCCCAGATCGGCATCCACAACGCCGACCAGCGTCAGTCCCTTGAAGTCATGCCCTTTGGTGAGCATCTGGGTGCCGATCAGGATGTCGATTTCGCCGCCGTCCACCGCGCTTGCCAGCGCCTCTGCGTCGGCCGGCGTCCGCATGGTGTCCGATGTCACCACCAGCGTCCGCGCCTGCGGCCAGCGGGCGGCAACCTCTTCAGCCAGCCGCTCGACACCCGGCCCGCACGGAGCAAGCGATTCCACCGCACCGCAGGCCGGGCATTCGCGCGGGGTCGGCACGGTGTGGCCGCAATGATGGCATTGCAGCCGGCGCGCCAGCCGATGCTCGACCAGCCAGGCCGTGCAGTTGGGGCATTGGATGCGTTCGCCGCACGCCCGGCACAGCGTGAGCGGTGCATAACCGCGGCGGTTGAGAAACAGCAGGCTCTGTTCGCCCCGGCCCAGCCGGTCGGTGATCGCATCGACCAGCGGCGGCGCCAGCCAGGCACCGCGCGGCGGCGGCATTTTCGTGAGATCGATCAAGCGGATATCGGGCATTGTTGCGCCGCCGTGGCGGTTCGGCAGATTGAGCACCGTATAGGTGCCCCGGGCCACCTGCTCGCGCGTTTCCAGAGACGGCGTGGCGGTTGCCAGTATCACCGGAATGTCCCCGAATTTGGCGCGCATCACCGCCACGTCGCGGCCGTGATAGGGAACGCCATCTTCCTGTTTGAAGGCGCCGTCATGTGCTTCGTCGACGATGATTAGCCCGAGACTGGCGATCGGCAGAAACAGCGCCGATCTAGCCCCCACGACGACAGGCGCCTCGCCGCTGGCAATGGCCCGGTAGGCCGTGCGCCTGGCGGATGGCGTGAGGCCGGAGTGCCAGACAGCCGGATCGAAGCCGAAGCGCGCCCGGAACCGCTTCAGCCAGCTGTCGGTGAGCGCGATTTCCGGCAACAGCACAAGCGCCTGGAGCCCCGCGTCCAGCGCAAAGGCGACCGCTTCCAGATAGACTTCGGTCTTGCCGGAACCGGTAACGCCGTCCAGCAGGAACGGCTCGAACCCGCCCGCGCGCACCGGGATCTGCAACCGGGCGACTGCGGCCTGCTGTGACGGGTTGAGCACGGGCGCCAGCCTATGGCCTGCGCGCGCAATCGCTTTGCCGGGCCTGGCCTGCTGCGGCGGCTGGGCTTCGACCAGCACACCGGCTTTCACCAGAGCGCGCAGAGTGCCGACGCCGGTCTCAGCGGCGGCCGCCCAGATGGCAAGCGGCATGCTGCCGCCGTCGCGCAGATCGAGCAATCTCACCAGCAACGCCCGACGCGATGGCAGTCGGACGCTAGCTAAATCGGGAAGTGTGCCGAGCCGGTAGTGGCGCTTCGGCACCGGGGCGGGCAGCAGCCCCGCCTGCGGCAACGCCATGCGCAAGACAGCTGCAGGCGGCGCGAGATAATAATCCGCCACCCATGCTATCAGCTCGCGCAGCGGACGGTCCAGCGGCGGCATGTCGAGCGCAGTCCCGATGGGTCGCAGCCTTGCCGGGTCCACGGGCCGCGATGGAAACACCTCCGGGTCCCACACCACGCCGGCAACCTTGCGCGGCCCGAGCGGCACTTCGACGACCGTTCCCGGCGGAAAGCCATCCGGATTGGCATAATCCAGCGCACCAAGGCCGTGTTGCAGCAGAAGAACCGGCGCGCGCATTGACCTCGCTTAGGTTTTTCGGGAAACGGCTTCAACGCCTTCACCCGGATATTCGGAGCAGACCATGAAATTCTTTCTCGACACGGCCGATGTGGCCGAAATCGCCGACTTCGCCGCCACCGGCCTGCTCGACGGTGTTACCACCAATCCGAGCCTGGTGGCGAAATCAGGCCGCAATTTCCTCGAAGTCGTGCAGGAAATCTGCGCTATCGTGGATGGGC
The DNA here is from genome assembly GCA_038217965.1 of Sphingomonadales bacterium. Taxonomy (GTDB): domain Bacteria; phylum Pseudomonadota; class Alphaproteobacteria; order Sphingomonadales; family Sphingomonadaceae; genus Sandaracinobacteroides. The sequence continues at coordinate 2,125 of JBBRKH010000321.1, forward strand.
CGGTATCGGCCGAAGTGGTGGCAACCGACTATGACGATATGCTGCGCGAAGCCGATATCGTGCGCCGCATCGCCTCCAACGTCTGCGTCAAGCTGCCACTCACAATGGATGGGTTGAAGGCCTGCCGCAAGCTCACGACCGAGGGCACCCTCGTGAATGTCACGCTCTGCTTCTCTGCGCCACAGGCGCTGCTGGCCGCCAAGGCCGGCGCCAGCTTCGTTTCGCCGTTCGTTGGCCGGCATGATGATGTCGGGTTCGACGGGATGGACCTGATCGAGGATATCCGGCTGATCTACGACAATTATGATTTCGCGACGGAAATTCTGGTCGCCAGCGTTCGCCATCCGATCCACATCCTGCAGGCCGCAAAGATCGGTGCCGATGTGGTGACGGCGCCGCCGGCGGTGCTGAGGCAGCTCGCCAACCATCCCCTGACGGACAGGGGGCTGACGCAGTTTCTTGCCGATTGGGCAAAGACCGGACAATCGATCGCATGAGGCAGGCGGCATGACCGGCGCGGCGCTGCTTGCCGGGTGGCTGGAAAGCCTGGCCAACGAGCGGCGCCTCTCGGAGCACACCCGCAGGGCCTATGGGCAGACGGTCGAGCGTTTTTTGCGCTTTGTCGAGCACAGCCAGGGCC
>JBBRKH010000322.1:0-2764 GCA_038217965.1 Sphingomonadales bacterium
ACGGATTGCTCGGCGGGTTTCCAACGCAAGCTCGCGGGCCCGGGCCAGGCCTATGATCGGAAATCCGCCAAGCCCGATGTCGCGCCGCCGCTTTTCGTGCTGGACACGGACAATCCATGAGCGACCCCCGGTCGACTGCACAACGAGCATCAAACCGTCGCCGTCCATATGCCGGCCGGGCTTGGCAGTTTCCACCTTGCGCGCAGTTAGGTGCCTCAATTTTTATCCCCACATTCCTGCCAACATTGTGCATGGAACAGGATAGCACAGGTTGATATTGCATCAAACATGATTTCAAATCAAGTATCTGAGAATATGCAACTTAATGTGCAGAAATGAACTGATATGGACAGCCATTTGGTGCTTGCAGCCGGCACAAGCCTCCGTTCAGCCCCGCCTTCAGTTCAGCCCGGCCTCCGTTCAGCCCGGCCTTCAGTTCAGCCCCGCCTTCAGTTCAAAAGGGTCTTGTCCCAGAACATCAGGCTGGTCCAGAATTGATAATCCTGGTTTTCCTTGCGGCGGAAGCCATGGCCTTCGTTTTTTGCGGTCAGATGCCAGGCGGTGCCGCCATTGGCGCGGACGGCCGCCACCAGCTGGTCGGCTTCCATAGCCGGAACACGCGGATCATTGGCCCCGGTCACCACCTTCAGCGGCACCCTGATGGTGCTCGCGCGGCCCAGCGGCGAGATGGCCTTCAATTTTGCCCGCTGGGCGGGATCGCTCTCGTCGCCATATTCCACGCGGCGCAGATCGCGGCGATAATCGGCGGTGTTTTCCAGGAATGTCACGAAATCGGAAATGCCGACAACGCCCAGCCCGGTGCGGAACAGATCGGGGAAAAGGGTCAGCGTCGCATAGGTCATGTAGCCGCCATAGGAGCCGCCCGTCACCGCGAAGCGGCTGCTGTCCAGCGCTCCATCCTTGCGAAGATGCTGCACGAAGGCGCTGATGTCCTTCACCGAATTTTCTCGGAGGTCCGGGCCGTTGTCGAGGCTGACGAACCGTTTGCCAAAGCCCGACGAGCCGCGCACATTGGGATAGAAGATCGCGACACCGCGCTCGTTGATCAGATAATTGGCGCGGCCGAGAAAGCCCGGGCGGGACTGGCTTTCCGGGCCGCCGTGAATCTGCACGATCAGCGGCCGCCTGCCGGGAAATTTTTGCGCGTCCGGCCGATAGAGAAACCCCGACACTGCCAGCCCGTCGAAGCTCTTCACCGACACCAGCTCCGGTTCGGCATTCAAGGCCACATCGAGGCCGCCGGTCTCGCTCTCGGTCCAGCGGCTGATGGCGCCGCTCACCGGGTCGAGCGAGAAGGCGTCTGCCGGCGAGCGCGCCGACGAGAGCGTGAAGCCAAGTGCCCCCCATGGCGCAAACTCCAGCCCAGCGATGGCGCCCGCCGGCAGCTTCGGTTGCAGCTTCAAGGCCCCGGTCGCCGCATCGATCAGCCGCAGCACCGATACCCCGGCCTCGTTGCTGTCGGTGGCGATCGTCCTGCCGTCGGGCGAAATCTCGAACGTGTCCACATCCCAGCGCGCGGGCGCTCCCAACCGGGCGAATTTTCCCGTTGCCGGATCGAGCGTGCCAAGCTCCTGGAAATCCCCAAGCGCGTCGGAGGTAACCAGCAGCCGCCCGTCCGGCGCGTGCCGGACGGTGCCATAGGCCACCTGCGACTTGTCCCGGCTGAGCGGCGTGATGGCGCCGCTTTTCAGATCGAGCCGGTGCAGCTCGACCTGCTGTATGGAAACATAGCGGCGGATGACAGCGTGGCTGTTGTCGGGCGCAATGTCGGCAAACGCCCAGCCGCCGCCCTCGCGGGTGGCAACCAGGCGCGCGGTCTTCGGGTCGCGCGGGTCCATCACATAGAGATCGCTGTCACGGCCGTTGCGCGCGTTGGAGGCATAGCCGATCAGGCTGCCGTCCTTCGCCCAGGTTACCCCGGTATGTCGGCTCCTGCCATCGGTCAGCAAAATGAAGCGCCCCTTGTCGATCCGATAAAACTGGAAATTTTCGTTGCCGCCCACATCCTTCACCGCCAGCAGCACATCGCCCTTGCCGGGGCTGTAGTTGCCGGTCGGCACCGGCTCGGATTCGAAGGTCAGCTGGGTGCGCGCGGCGCCGGGGCTGCGCACTTCGTGCAGCTGCGCCAAATCGCCGAAGCGCGTGGCGATCAGCATGGCGCGCGTCGCCGGGTTCCAGCCCTGAAAGCTTGCCGTGCGGAATTCCATATAGGGTTGCGTCGCGTCCCGCAGCGCCAGCGGAACCGCGGGGATGCCATCCGACACCAGTGCCGCAGGTGTCGGCGCACTGGCGGGCTGCTGGGCAAACGCTGCCGTCCCGCAAAGCAGAAGGGCCAGCCCGATGGTGATGCTGCGCATGAAATACTCCCTTGCAGTGATTCGCGTGTGACCGTGTTGCCACGCGAGCAGGTTTTGGCAAACGCCGGGCAAACGGCTAGGCGGCCAGCCATGGACGCAACCCGGCCATTTGCCCTGCTATGGGATCGCGAGCGGCAGGCAGCCAGGCTTTTCTGCGACGCGGCTGCAACGGTAGAGGCCCATGTCCCGGCCGACGTGTTGCCGGCGCTCGATCGTTTGCGGGCGCTCGCGCGGGCTGGCCATTGGCTGGCCGGCGGCCTGTCCTACGAAGCGGGGCTGGCGCTGGAGCCGAAACTCGCGTCGCTGGCGGTGTCGGGCGAGCTGCTGTGGTTCGGCGCGTTCGGTCCGCCGCAGATGCTCGGTGCGAATGCGGTCGATGCGCTGCT
>JBBRKH010000323.1:0-2741 GCA_038217965.1 Sphingomonadales bacterium
CTGAACGACGCCTGGGTGGGCTGGTCGTGCGACTTTACTCGCGATGTTCTGCATCTGGGCATTGCGCGCGCGGTGATGGATGGCTGAAGTCTTACGACGCGAAATCTGTCCCGATGCTGCGCAGCACCTGCACCACTTCGGACACGGACGCCTTCATCAGCGCGCGTTCGCGGAAGCTCATCGAAATCTCCGGGTCCAGCCGCTCCATCTCGACATTGAGCGGCATCAGCCCGCTGTCGGACTCAAGGTCCAGAAGCTGGCGCGGCAGGAAGGAAAGATAATCAGACGAGCGGATCAGCGCCTGCAAGTAGCCGGCGGAATTGGAGACGACCTGCGGCTTCGGCGCCTCGAGGCCGCGCTCGATGAACATCTCGTCCAGCGACTGCCGCCATTTCTGCGTTGCCGGCGGCAGCGCCCACGGATAATCCAGCAGCTCCTGGCGCCGGACCGGGCGGCCGGCAAGCGGATGGCCAGTGCGGGCGATCACTTCCAGCCGATCGACCAGCACGACTTCGGTGGTGAACATCGGATCCAGGATGCGCGGCCAGGAGCCGACCATCAGATCAAGCTCGCCGCGCCTGAGACGGGGCAGCAGATCATCGACCAGCCCTTCGATCACCGTCAGCGCGATGTCCGGTTGCAGGCTGCGCAGCGTGCGGGTGGCCGAAGGCATGATGTTGCGTGCAACCGACGGGCCGATGCCGATCGTCACATGCCCATGCGCCTTCCCCTTCAGGCTGGAAATCTGAGCCTCCGCATTGCGGATCTGCGCTTCAATGGATTTGGCGTGCAGCGCCAGCGCGTTGCCAAAAACGGTCGGCACCACCCCCATCGGCGTGCGGTCGAACAGACGGACACCGAGCTCGTCTTCCAGCTGACGAATGCTTTTGGAGAGTGCCGGTTGGGTCAGCAGCAGCTTTTCCGACGCCTGGCCGATGGAGCCGAGCTCGTAGACGGCAAGGAAATGGCGCAGGCGACGGGATTCGAGCATCATGGTCTTCCGGTGGTGAGGCTTGGAAAAAAAGAGTGCACAGCCCCATGCATATAGCAAGACTTGCGGTTGGCGAAGGTGCCGTGCTTGCGGTGGTGGACCCGAAAACACAAACCTTTCGAAGGACTCGGGCGGATGCCGTGAATTTTGCTGCGCCAGAAAGCCTGCTTGTGGGGCTGGGCGCGCCGGAACCGTTCGACGGGGTGCGGTTCCTGCCACCGGTTTCGCCGCGGATCATCGTCGGTGTCGGCCTGAATTATCGTGCCCATGCCGAAGAACAGGGGCGGGCGCTGCCGGCGGAGCCGCCGCTGTTCCTGAAAAATCCCCGCAGTCTGGCCGGGCCGTTCGATGCCGTGCCGCTGCATCCGGCGTCGGCCTGCCTCGATTACGAAGCGGAACTCGGTATCGTCATCGGCCGCCCGCTGTTCGACTGTTCGTTCGCCGAAGCGCAAGCGGCGATTTTCGGCTGGACAATCGTGCAGGATTACACGCTGCGCGATCTGGTTCGGCCCGAAACGCTGACGATCGCCAAGGGCGGGCCGGGGATGGCGCCGATGGGGCCCTGGTTGACAACGACCGCCGCCGTGTGCGTCGAACAGGCGTCGGTGCTGGCAATACGCTGCCGGGTCAATGGTGAACTGCGGCAGGACAGTAGCACTGCAGACATGCACTTCGCGCCAGTCGAGCTGGTTCATCGCATTGCCCGGCATCTGCTGCTGGGGCCAGGCGACGTCATCGCCACCGGCTCCCCGGGCGGCTCCGGAGTTGGCTTCTCGCCGCCACGCTGGCTTGCAGAAGGTGACATGGTGGAGACGGAAATCTCCGGACTCGGCCGGATGTGGCAGCCGATCGTCAGGAATAGCTGACCTCGCCGGTCACATTGTCGACCAGAACGTGGCAATCGAGATATTCGATAGTGGGCTCGAAGCCGGTCTTTGCCTTGATGTTGGCCTTCGCCATTTCGAAGAAGCGATCGGCGGATTCCCGGTCTTGCCAGAGATAGACCGACCGACCGACACCGGCTGAAGCGTCGAGATGGATGGCCTTGCGAATCAACGCCGGGCCGGCGCGCTGGTATAGCGGCACGGTTTTGGCGATTTCGGCGAGCGCGCCCGCGTGGCTTTCGCCCGGCGCCAATCTGAACGTCACGATTGCGGTGATCATGCGTGGTCTCCCATTGTGAGCACCATCTTGCCCTGGCGCCCTCCGGCGTCGATTGCGGCGTGGGCGCGGGCCACGTCCGCAAGCGGTATCCGCGCCTCCAGCGCCACGCGAAGCCGCCCGCTTTCGAACAGCGCGCGGAGCCGCTCAAGGATTTCGGGCTGCGCGGAAAAGGCGACTTCGCGGGTGGTGACGCCGTGCTTCGCCTGCAATTCGGCGCGCACACCCAATTCCTGCTGGTCGCCACGCAGCACGATCAGCAACTGCCCGCCCGGCTTCAGAACGCGGTAGCTGTCCAGCGCGGTCTGACCGCCGATGCAATTCAACACCACATCAATGTCGGCGAGCTTCTCGGCGAAATCGCCTTCCGTGTAGTCGATCACCAGATCGGCACCGAGGCCGCGCACGAAATCCGTGTGGCGAGCCGAGCAGGTGGCTGCGACCCAGGCACCATGCGCCTTGGCGATCTGCACCGCAAAGGCGCCAACGCCGCCGGAAGCAGCCTGCACCAGCACCCGGCTGCCGGGGCCGATGCCTGCCATGTCGACCAGACCATACCAGGCGGTGCAGGCGGCCATCGGAACCGCGG
>JBBRKH010000324.1:0-2740 GCA_038217965.1 Sphingomonadales bacterium
TCGGAACGCTGGCTCGCTTGTCCGATCTGGTTGGCGAGACGCAGCGCCAGGGCGACAATGGTGAGGGTGGGGTTGACCGAGGTGCTGGTCGGGAAGACGCTGCCGTCCGCGATGTAGAGTCCTGGGACTTCGTGCGCCTGCCGTTGAAATAGAACAGCCCCGCCACGAACTCGAGCCGATCGTCGAGCCCGCTTCCCGTCAGCTGGAATTCCTGTGTGAACTGCCCCGTGTCATTGTCGGTATAGAGGACATAGAGCGATACCGGCTGGTCCGTCAGGTCCAGACCGTAGCGCTGCGTGGTCGCACGATAGGCGGTGATCGACTTCAGGCTCAGCGTGTCCGACAGCTTGTATTCCAGCGTGCCGTGCAACCCCCACGCCTTGCCTACGTTTCTGACGTCGGTGCCGGTGGAGGAGACGTAGATGCTGTCGGCCGGCGGACGCAGGATGCCCGACACGTCGAAGCCGTAGCGGCCGTTCTGGATGCCGCGGGCCCAGTCTGCCGACAGGTTGATCTCAAGGTCATCGCCCGGCTGGAAACGGGCCGCCCCGCGAAAGCCCAGCGTCTTGGTGCCGTTCACCTGCTTGTCGAGCACGCGGTTGTAGGTGTCGCCATCGCCGTCGCCCACCAGTGCCGTCAGTCGCACGGCGGAGCTGTCGGACAGGGCGATATTGCCCGAGCCCTTCAGCGACCAGGTGTTGAAACGGCCATAGCTTGCCTCGCCGGTGAAGCCATTCTCGAACTGCGGTTTCACCGTGATGATCTTCACGGCACCCGCAGACGTGTTGCGGCCATAGAGCGTCCCCTGCGGGCCGCGCAGCACTTCGATCCGTTCCACATCGAACAGCGCCATGTTGTTCACGCCCTGCCGGGCGATCACCACGTCATCGATGTAGAAGCCGACGGGCGGGTCGATGGTGACGATGGATTCGGTTTCGCCCACGCCCCGGATGAAGACCGTGGTGGCCGAGCCCTGGCCGATGTTGTTGGAGGCGTGCAGGTTCGGCACCGTCGACATGATATCGACGAGGCTGGTCATCTGCCGGTTCTCGATCGCGCGGGCATCAATGGCCGTGACGGCGATTGGCACGTCCTGCAGCCGCTCGGCGCGGCGCTGTGCCGTGACCACGATATCGCCCAGCGCCACTTCTGCGGCAGGGGCGGCAACCTGGGCGAAGGCCGCCTGGGGAAGCGCAAATGCCGCCGAAGCCAGCAAACAGGCGGTGCGAGTGGTAAGTCGTGGCATCGTCATCTCTGTCTCCCTGCGATCCTTGTTGGTGTATTCTGGTTCATCCGATTGCGACGGCCTCGATTTCGATCATCATCTCGGGCATCCCCAGCCGCGCCACGCCCACCAGGGTCGCCGGCGGCGTGCCATCGGGCCCGAAAAAGGCTGTCAGCAATTCGATCATGACAGCTGTGAAATCAGCATTGTGATCAACGACATAGAGGCGCAGCGAAGCGACATCAGTGCGCGCCACACCGGCCGCCTTGCAGGCGATATCGATGTTCGCGAGGCAGGCAGCCATCTGTGCCCGGAAGTCGCCGGCGCCGATGATGGCGGCGTCGGTGTCCAGTGCGGCCTGGCCAGCAAAGTGGATGATGCGCATTCCACCGGAACTCCGCCCGCTGGAGATCTGGATCTGGTGGAAGCCCCAGCCACTGCTGTCGAACAATCCGGGCGGGTTGAGCCGTTCATGGCTGGCCATCATCGGCCTCCTTCCTGTCTCGTTGCGGTTTTCCGCGCATCCAGCGGTCCATTCTTATGCCGCGGCTGCAGGAAGGGGCTGTGAAAGCCGCAGGCCAGCTTGCCCGCGACGCGGCCGAAATCCCCGGGCACGAGTGGCGCACCCCGGTGCCGGCAGACATTGTCGAAGGGGCACGCAAGACCCCGTCCTGGCCCCGCACAATCAGCAGCAAACGGTCTAGCAAGCGGAAGCTGAACCACTGTCCAGGCTCGCGGGCATCGGATTCAAGGCCGGCGCAGATCCAGGCCAGGCGCCAGATGGCATCGCCTTCCGCTGCCATCCAGTCGCGGCTGTGGAACATCGCCGAATCGAACGTCCGCGGGGCGCCGCCCGGCCACAAGCTGTCCAGTGGCGGCGACTTGGCATCCTGTGGGCGCGTCGGCGGCAAGGCGGTGACCCCGGGCTGATAGTCCGCCACCTGCGGCCAGTCGGTCCTTGTCATGCGATCACCTCCGACGAGGAACCGCTCAAGCTGTTTCCGGCTTCGCGCAATGTGCGTTTCAGCACCTTTCCGGTCGGCCCGCGCGGCAGTTCATCCAGAAAGCTGAAGTCCTTTGGCACCTTGTGCGGGGCGAGGCGGGCGCGGGCTGCCGCCCTCAGCGCATCTGGCGTGGCGGCACCGACAATGAAGGCCTGCAGCCGTTCGCCCCATTCGGCATCCGGCACGCCGATCACCGCCACGTCGCGTACGCCGGGCACGTCTGCCAGAACCAGCTCGACCTCGCGCGGATAGACATTGAGCCCGCCGGAGACGACCATGTCCATCTTGCGGTCAACGATAGTGATGAAGCCGTCGGCGTCCCGGGATGCAATGTCTCCCACGGTGACCCAGCCATCAATGACTGCGTCGGCAGTCGGCCCGCTCGCGTTCCAGTAGCCTGCAAAAGCATAAGGGCCGCGCACGAACAGCTCGCCGGGCAGTCCGGGGGCCACTTCGGCGCCAGCCTCGTCGCGCAGCGAGACTTCGATCAGCGGGAACGGCGTGCCCACTG
>JBBRKH010000325.1:0-2717 GCA_038217965.1 Sphingomonadales bacterium
CGAACGCATGCACTGGGGCGGATTTTCGACATTCTGGGCGGATTGCTCGGCCAGAAAACGCCGGAATTCCTGTGCGCCGCAGGCTTCTCCTCTTCCCCGCACCTGATGTTTTCCGGCACCGACAAGGCGGGCAAATGGTTCCAGCTGTTCCAGATCGGATTCGGCGGAATCCCCGGCCGGCCGATGGGCGACGGGCCGGACGGGCACTCGCTGTGGCCGGGCTTCACCAATGTGCCCAACGAGTTTCTGGAGCGCTATTTCCCGCTGCGGATCGAACGCTATGAAGCGCTGGCCGATACCGGCGGCGCCGGACTGCACCGCGGCGGCAACGGCATCCACATGACCTACTGCTTCCTGGAGCCGGGCAGCGTCTCCATTCACGACGACCGCTGGTTCGTGCCGCCCTGGGGGGTGAACGGCGGCGAGCCGGGCGCGCGGGCGCGCAAGATACTGGAAAAGGCCGATGGCACGCAAACCATCGTGCCGAACAAGATCGACACGCTGGATGTGGAAGCGGGCGATCTGCTGCACTTCATCACATGGGGCGGCGGCGGCTGGGGCGATCCGCTGCTGCGCGACGCGGCACTGGTCGCAAAAGAGATCAGGCAAGGGCTGGTAAGCGTCGATGGTGCACGGCGCTATGGTGTGGTGGTGACCGGAGGCGCGGTGGATGCGACCGCGACCGAGAATTTGCGGGCGGAGATCAGGGCTACGCGGGGCGAACTGCCGCTGTTCAACTATGGTCCCGGCATCGCGGCATTGCGCGAGCGGTCGTTGCTGGAGACCGGGCTTGCGGCGCCGAAGCAACCGGTGTGGCGGGAGGCGCTGGCGCTGGCGGCGGAGTAGGGCATTCTGCCATCATCGCGATCGGGTGACAGGAGAGCATCCGATTGCGCGCTGGAACGCAGCGACTGGCGGCGGGGTTGCTGGCGAACCGATCGAATCATGCGGCGTTTTGGACCGGCATTCGCAGCCATCATGGTCTTCTGATACCTGATCCCGCCGAGAATACCCTGTGATCCCGGCGGAACGCCGCAAGCGCTCCTCTCGCGCCGGCCGACAGGGCGAACTCGATGACGCTTCCTCATCGAGCCTTGGCATGAGATCACGTTCATCGCCCGAAACGCTTTTTCGCAAGTGTCAGCGTGCCGGTTCGGCCATCTCCGCCGGCGGGATTTCGCCGAGAGATGTGTCGGCGGAGCCGGGTGTCCACGCTTGGCCGGGGCGGAAAACGGTGTCGCGGCCGGCCATGATGTCGCCCGATGCCACCTGCAGGGCCAGGCGTTCGGAATCGCGCCGGACATATTCCGCTGCAATGGCGTCGATCGTTTCGGGATCTGTGCCAAGCTCGGCCAGCGAAATTTTGCCCACCTGCACCGCGCCCAGAAACAGTTCGCGGACGGCCAGGTCGATGTCGGCGGCGATCAGCTGCATATAGTGCGAGCGATCGTGCGCGCGGGCGACGATTTTCAGATGCGGGAAGGCCATTTTCACGCCGTCCAGCCGAGCGGGATCCCAGGCGCGGCCCGTGGTGACGACGAGCAGCTGTGCCGAGGCGGCGCCGGCGGCGCGCAGCACATCGGGGCGGAAGCCATCGCCGAAATACACCTTCCAGCCGAAGCTGCGGGAGCGCTCGATCTGGTCGGTCTTCGTGTCGATGAGCACCACTTCGACCCCGCGTGCGTGCAGCAGCTGCGTGACGATCTGGCCAAAGCGCCCGTAGCCGATGACGATTGCCGTGCCGGGGTTGGCATTTTCCGGGCCCTCGAGCTTTTTTGCCGCTGCGACATCGGGATCTGGCGCGAATTTGCGCCAGGCAAGCAGCAGCAGCAGCGATGCCAGCATCGAGATGGTGACAACGGCGGTGAACAGCGAGGCGGCCTCGCGCGTGATCAGCAGGCTGGCGACCGCAGTGCCGAGCAGCACGAAGGCGAACTCGCCGCCTTGCGACAGCAGGATGCCGAGCGGCATGGCCTCCCGCCAGGGCGAGCCGAACAGGCGCGCGAGCACGGCGATGACGGCGGCCTTGGAGACGAGCACAAGGACAACAAGCAACAGCACGCGGCCGGGATTTTCGAACACCACCGACAGGTTGAGCGCCATGCCGACGGCGAGGAAGAAAAGGCCGAGCAGCAGGCCGCGGAAGGGCTCGATGTCCGCCTCCAGCTCGTGGCGATAGGGGCTGTCTGCCAGCATGACGCCGGCAACGAACGCGCCGAGTGCCATCGATAGGCCAAAGCTGGCCATGAGAAGTGCCGACCCGAGCACGGTGAGCAGGGCGGCGATCACGAAGATGTCCCGCGTGCCGACCTGTCCGAAGAATTGCAGCAGGGGATTGAGCACGAAACGGCCGAGCAGCACCAGCCCGACGATTGCGGCCAGCGTGTATATGACCAGCATGACACCTTCCGGTGCATTCGGATCGGGCGCGCGGGAGAAGGCAGAGACGATGATGAGCAGCGGCACGATGGCCAGATCCTGCAGCAGCAGAATGGAGAAGGCGCGCTCGCCCGCCGGGGTGTTGAGCTCGCCCTGTTCCTGCAGATACTGCACGACGAGCGCGGTGGAGGATAGTGAAAGCGAAAGTCCGACAACGAGCGCTGCCTGCCAGGTGAGGCCCGTGAAGAGCAGCAGGCCGGCAGTGAGCGCAAAGCCGCAGCAAATGACCTGCAGGGTGCCGAGGCCGAAGATGTCGCGCCTGAGCGCCCAGAGGCGTG
>JBBRKH010000326.1:0-2710 GCA_038217965.1 Sphingomonadales bacterium
TGCACGGCCCGAAGGCCGGGCCGGCGGATGTCTCAATCGTCTGGCGTGCCGATGTGACCGAGGCCACCCTGCACAAGGCAGCGGATTGGATCGTGCTGGCGCCGCCGCATGCGGCGGAGACTCTGTCCGGGCCGCTTTGGGCGGTGCGCGCCTGGCTCGGCCGCGATGCCAGGGCCGCCGGCGAGACCGCCGACATTGAAGGCGCGCCGGCCGCCAAGACGGATGACGAGGGCGTCACGCGCCGTGCCCTACGCTGGGCGGGTGCCGATGCGCCGGCGACGGGCGTGGTCTCGGCCGCGCAACTTCGTCCGGGCGATGTGATCGTCGTCCCGGCCAGCTTTGGCGGTTGCGATTCCTTCGGCTGGAACCCATCCTCCGGCGCAGTTGTCACCGATCTTGGAGATCGCGGCGGCGAGGGACGGCGCAGCATCCGCCGCCTATACCCGGAAGGTCCGGGCTGGTCTGGCGCTGCGACGATCCTGTCGCCCGAGGCCGGTCTCAACACCGCGGAGACCATGGCGGCCCTGGCGGATGCGGGCCTGATTCCGCAGGTCAGGGGCTGGCGTATCCTCCGCCCCGACTCCTATGCGGGGGCGGTGCTGCTCGGCCCGGGGTGGGATGGCTGGGCCGCGACGACGGAGGATGATGCAGCCGGCTCGGTGGCCGTTAAAGCGCTCTCGCTGAAGCGGCATACAGCGGATGTGGTGGACAAGGCCGGCGACTTTGCCTCTGCGGCCGGGCTTTCGCCCGAATGCATCGCCGACATCCGCCTCGCCGCGCGGTTGCATGATGCGGGCAAGGCTGATCCGCGCTTCCAATCCATGCTGGCGGGCGGGGATCGGCTGCTGGCGGCGCTGCGTGCGGGCGAACCGCTGGCGAAATCTAGCCTGGAACTCACCCGCGCCGACGCCGCTGCGGCACGGCACCGCGCGGGCCTGCCTGAACGCTGGCGGCACGAGGCGCAATCGGTGACGCGGGCGATGGCGGACCCTGGCTTCGCCCAGGCGCATGATGCCGAACTGGTGCTGTGGCTGATCGGCACCCATCACGGCCATGGCCGCCCGCTGTTTCCCCATGATGATCCAAGCGAGCCACCCGATGCACCCGGTCCGCAGCGCCTGGATTTCCAGTTCCGGGAGCAGGATTGGCAGCAGATTTTCGAACGCTTGAAGGCCCGCTACGGCCCCTGGGAATTGGCGCGGCTGGAGGCGGTGCTGCGCCTGGCCGACCACCGCGCCTCGGCGGAGGGTGGCGCATGACTACCGCGACGGCGCATCGGCTGGAGGGGCTGGAGCCAGACAATCTGCTGGCCTTCCTGGCCCTGCTAGGGCTGTTGCGGGCGCTGGAAGCCGCCGGCTGGCGCCCGCGTGCGCATTGGGAAGGGCTGCCGCTGCGGCCGGTCCTGACCCTGCGGGAAGCGAAGACGCAGGAGCAGGTCGCGCAGGCAGCAGCCGAAGGATGCATGGTGCTGGCCAAGGACCACGATTTCGACGGGGAGAAGGACCTCACCTTCCAAGGCGAGCGGGCAAGGTCCTTGCTTGAGGCAGCGCAGCGTCCGGACACGCCCGGACGATCAGCGCTGCTGGGCAGCCTGTTCAGCGATGGCGCGATCAATAAGAACGGTGTCGTGATCCAGTCGCCGTTGTGTCCGATGAAGTCGGGTACTGGTCATCAGCATTTTTTGCAGCGTCTCTGCGAAGTGCCTGTTCTTGATACGGTAACGCATGCAGTGACCCAGGACAAAAGCACCCGTGTTCGTCCGAACCGAGCAGTAAAACAGACCGAGACTGTTCCCGCATCGCAGAGCACGGCTAATGGGCGCCAGAGGGGAGCAGACATACGGAAAGCGTTGTATCTCCCGTGGTCTTACTTGGATAAGACGCCAGCCTTTCGCTGGGATCCATCTGAGGATCGTCGATATGCGCTTCGCTTTGGCGATCCTGGCAACACAAGCAGAAATCCAATTCGAACTGTCCATGGCGCGAACCGTCTGGCCGCAGTTGGATTGGCAGCATTGCCGAGCGCTGCGGTACAGCGCGCAAGTCAGGTGATTCTCTTGAACATAGGCAGTGAAAAATTTGGGCCGCGCGATGACCGCATTTCTTGGCCGATCTGGAGATTTTCGTGCTCACTCCCAGCACTGCAAGCCTTGATAGCTCACCCCGCTATCGTTGCGCAGGCCCCTGATAAACGATCACTCGCCTTGTTTGGGATCACCGAAGTTCGGCGAGCAAGACGCATAGAAAAGAAAGTTGCAGCGGGAGTTTATGTGAATTTCACTCGCGGTGAAGTTGTGTGACCGACCCGCCATCGCAGCCCGAACTCGCGCTTGCCTACCCGCTGGTAGCCGGCGACGAGGTGCCGCTGCTGCCGGCCCGAATGATCAATGAGTTCGTCTATTGCCCCCGTCTCGCTTATCTCGAATGGGTGCAGGGTGAGTGGGCGGAGAGCGCCGATACCGCCGAGGGCCGCATCGCCCATCGCCGTACCGACGCCGTGCGCGGGTCACTGCCGGCTGCCGAGGCACTGGAGGACGACGCCTGCATCCATGCGCGATCCATCACTCTCGCATCCGAAACCCTCGGCGTCATCGCCAAGCTTGATCTGGTCGAGGGCGAGGGCGGTGCCATCCGCCCGGTGGACACCAAGCGCGGCAAACGCCCGCATATTGAACGTTCGGCCTATTTGCCCGAACGGGTGCAAGTCGGCC
>JBBRKH010000327.1:0-2708 GCA_038217965.1 Sphingomonadales bacterium
GCGGATTTTCCCCATCCGCCATGGCGATCAGCGCCGCGACCTTCGATGTCCCCACATCCAGCGCTGCAATCACCCGCTCGGTGCGGGCCTTCAGCAAATGGCTCGGGTTCAGAACCGCAACCGCCATCAGATCACAACCTCTCTAGCAACAGCTCGTGTGGTGTCGGCCAGCTGCAGCTTCGGTGCTGGCTGCCCTCCGGCTGCATTGGCCGGCGCACTAGGGGTCGGGCGAGGCTTGGCCGTGGCGCCCGCTTCGCCCGAAACGCGCACCACCATCTTGTCGGGAATGCGCAAATCGAAGCGCACAAAGCCCTGGCCGAGCAGTGGCGTCTCGCGCTCGATCGCTGCAAAGCGCTTCAGCGCCTGCGGGGCAGCCGGGCCTTCCGGCAGCGAAAGCGTCTCGCCGCTCTTCATCCGCAGGTCCCACCGCCGATCGCCCACCCAGACTGCGGCCTCCAGCGACTGCATCAGCTTCGGTTCCTGCGCCACCAGCGTCAGCAACCCTGCCGCCTGCGCATTGGCCGCGCGCCCCACCAGCTGCGGCAGCTGCACGAATTCCGCCACCCGCTCCGATGGCAGCACATCGCCGGTTTCGTCGATCAGCCGGAACACGCTCCTGTGCTGCCACACCGCGACCGGCTTCTTCTCGACGATGCGGATGACCAGCCGGTTCGGCCAGCGGCGCGCAACGCTGGCATCGCGCACCCAAGGCAGCGTCTTCACCCGGGCGCGAATATCATCGATATCGGTCAGCAGCATGGAATCGCTGCCGCCCTCGAGCACCTGCCGATAGATGGAAAGCCGCGGCTGGTTCACCACGCCTTCGATATCCACCTGGCGCACCACAAAGCCCGCATCGGCAGCTGTGGTCGCTACCTGCATGGTTGCCCGCTGCGGCCAACCGGCAACCGTTGCCCAGATGGCGACCGCCGCCACCGCCAGCGTGCCGAAGCCCCAGCCCAGCCAGCGCCACGCCGCCTGCGGCGTCACCGGAACAGACAGCGGCGTCCGTTGTGTCGTGGCGGCCTTGCGCTTCGTCATGCCACCGCCCGATCGATCAGCCGGCCAACGAGCGCCGCATAGCCGAGGCCGACCGCCTTTGCCTGCTCCGGAACCAGGCTGAGCGGCGTCATCCCCGGCTGGGTGTTCACTTCCAGCAGATAGAGACCATCGATCCCTTGCGCCTGATCATAGCGGAAATCCGCTCGCGACACGCCGCGGCACCCCAGCAATCGATGCGCCTCGGCCGCCTGCCGCATGGCCAGCGCCGCCACCGGCGCATCGATGACTGCCGGGCACACATGCAGCGTCAGCCCGTCGGTGTATTTCGCGTCATAATCATAAAAGCCGCTCAGCGGTTTCAGCTCGGTCACCGCCAGCGCCTGCGGCTCGCCATCGGCGCCTTCCAGCACCGCCACCGTCAGCTCCAGCCCGGCGATGAACGGCTCGGCCAGCAGCTGGCCATAGTGCTGCCAGGGTCCTTCCACGTTTCGACCGATCGGACAGCCATGATTGCCCGCCTCGGTGACGATCGCAACGCCAACCGACGACCCCTCGTTCACCGGCTTCAGCACATACGGCCGCGGCAGCGGATCGCCCTCGTACAGGCTGGCGCTCGCCACCACCCGGCCCGCCGGCATGCGGATTCCGGCCGGCACCAGCAGCCGTTTCGTCAATTCCTTGTCGATGGCGATGGCCGATGTGGCGACGCCGGAATGGGTGTAGCGCAGCCCCAGCAGGTCCATCAGCCCCTGCACGGTGCCATCCTCGCCCGGCGTGCCATGCAGTGCGTTGAACACAACATCGGGCTGCGTTGCGAGCAGGCGGCTCGCAAGCATTGCGCCGGCCGTTTCTGTCTCTCCCATGTCCAGCCGCACAACTTCGTGCCCCAGCGCTTCGCAGGCGTCGGCGATGCCGGCGCCGGAAACGAGGCTTACCGCGCGCTCGGCAGACCAGCCGCCCATGAGGACAGTAACCCTCACGCCGGGTCCCCCACGCGCTGGATTTCCCATTCCAGCACTATGCCGCTGTGCGCCAGCACCCGTGCGCGAATATCCTCGCCGAGCGCCTCGATGTCGGCGGCGGTCGCGTCGCCGGTGTTCAGCAGAAAATTCGCGTGCTTCTCCGAAACCTGCGCGCCGCCCACACGCAATCCCCGGCAGCCCGCCGAATCCACCAGTTGCCAGGCCTTCTGCCCGGGCGGATTCTTGAAAGTCGAGCCGCCGGTCCGCGACCTGAGCGGCTGCGATGCCTCGCGTTCGGCGGCGATGCGATCCATTTCGGCAGCGATCGCCGCCCGATCGCCCGGCACCGCGGCAAACAGCGCATCGGTCACCACAAACCCGTCGGGCAGCGCCGAATGGCGATAGGAAAAGCCAAACCGCGCGGCCGGCCAGGTCTCGATCCTGCCATCGCGTGTCACCACGGTCGCTTCGATCAGCCGGTCGGCCACCTCGCGCCCATAGGCGCCCGCGTTCATCCGGACCGCGCCGCCGACAGTGCCCGGAATCCCGCGCAGAAATTCGAGGCCGCCAAGCGCCGCATCGCGCGCTGCAGACGCCACTGTGATCCCCATCGCAGCCGCTCCGGCGCGAACCTGCGTGCCCTCGATGGTGACTGCGGCAAAGCGCCTCGGCAACCGGATGGTGAGGCCCGCCAGTCCGCCATCGCGCACAATCAGGTTGGAGCCGACCCCGACCGCGAACACC
>JBBRKH010000328.1:0-2701 GCA_038217965.1 Sphingomonadales bacterium
AGGCGGCGGCGGCAACGCCGTCGCGCTGGCGCTGCTGCGGCTGCAAGACGGCGCGGCAAATTATGGCGACGCGCACGACCGGCTGGTGACGGGCATATCCGTTCCGCTGGCGGAAATTCGCACCCGCGAGGCGAGCGCGAGGGGCAATCGGGATGCCGCCGCCGAAGCATTCCACGAGGCGTCGGGCGTTGATCTCAACACCGAAGCCGCCGAGATGCTGCGCCTGCAGCAGGCGTTTCAGGCCAACGCCCGCATCATCCAGACGGCGCGCGAAACCTTCGACGCCATCCTGGCCGCTGCACAGTAAGGGACCCGTATGCCCACGCTCGTCAATTCCCGCTCGCCCATTCCCGTGCAGGCCGAACGCATGGCGCGCGTGGAAGATCGCATTGTCCGACTGCAGGCGCAGATCAGCACCGGCGAGCGCTTCACCACGCCGTCGGAGGATCCGGCTGCCGCCAACCGCGCCGCACTGCTCACCCGCCTGCAATACCGGTTGACCGCCGAGCAGCGCACGCTGGATCGCTCCACCAGCCGCCTGAACCTGGCGGAAACCGCAACGACCAGCGCCGCCGATGCGCTTGTCCGGGCGCGCGAGCTCACGCTGACTGCCGCAAATGGCACCGCCTCGCCCGAAGATCGACAGGTCATCCTGGCAGAGGTGCGGGTGCTGCGCGAACAGCTGCTGGACAGCGCGAACGCCCGGGATGACAGCGGTCGGCATCTGTTTGCCGGCGGCCGCAACGGCGCTCCTCCCTATGCCGCCGATGCCGCCGGCGTCGTGCAGTGGCAGGGCTTCGGCGATGCGCCGGGAGCGGAGGCGGCCAATGTCGGCACAGCATCCGCACCGCGCGGGCCAGCCCTGTTCGGCGATGCTGCAACCGGTGCCTTTGCCGTGCTGGACCGGCTGGCGGCAGCGCTGGAGCAGCCCGACCCGCTGCTGCGCGCGCCGGAAATGGCCGCCGTGCTCGACGGACTGGAAGTGGCGCACGAACGGCTGCTGGTGGGCCGGGCCGGCATCGGTGCCGGGCTTGCACGGCTGGAGGGCGAGGGAAACCGGATCGAATCGGCCAGGCTGGACATTGCCGAGGGCCTTGCATCCTCGAAAGGCCTTGATCTGCCAAGCGCGATTGCCGAGCTGCAGTCGCTTCAGCTTACCTTGAACGCGGCACAGCAGAGCTTCGCCAGCATCTTCGAAGGGACGCTGTTCGACCGTCTGGGCTGACGCTGGCGGCTAAATTTTCACCTGTGTTTCCCGTTACATCCTCGACCACTATCGAGGAGCAGCCGGCACATGTTGGCGATTGTTGGAATCGTCGTGCTGTTTGTGATGGTGTTCGGCGGGTTTGCGCTCTCCGGGGGCAATCTCGCCCCTGTGCTGTACGCGCTGCCGCATGAAATGCTGATCATCGGAGGCGCTGCGGCCGGTGCGACCATCGTTGCCAACGACATCAAGATGCTGAAGGGCATCGGCGGCGGCATCGCTCGCGTGTTCAAGGGCAACCGCTTCCAAAAGGCGGATTTTCTCGCCGCCATCTTCCTCACCGTCAAGCTGATGCGGCTGCTGAAAGCAGAGGGCGCGGTTGCCGTCGAGCAGCATGTCGAGACGCCCGAAAGCTCCGCCATCTGGGCCGAATTTCCGCGCCTGCGCGCCGATCATTTCTTTGTCCACCTGGTCTGCGATACGCTGCGGCTGCTCGTCGTCAGCACCGGCACCGTGTCTTCGGTTGCCATCGAGGATGTGCTGGATACCGCCATCGAAACCCATCACCACGATGCGATGAAGCCGGCCAACCAGCTGCAGACGCTGGCGGATGCGCTGCCGGCGCTGGGCATCGTCGCAGCGGTGCTCGGTGTCGTGAAGACCATGGGCAGCATCGATCAGCCGCCGGCCGTGCTGGGCTCCATGATCGGCTCGGCGCTGGTCGGCACCTTTCTTGGTGTGTTTCTCGCCTATGGCATGTTCGGCCCGGCCTCGGCGCGGCTGAAACAGATCGTGGAGTCGGACGGGGAAATCTATCAGGTTGTGCGTCGGGTGATCCTGGCCTCGCTGCGCAACCAGCCGCAGCCGATCGTGCTGGAGCAGGCGCGCACCGCCATCAGCCCGGCCAACCAGCCGCAGTTCACCGAAGTGTTCGAAGGGCTGCGGGCGAAATGATCGTTTCCGCATGACCACCGCCCCATGAACGCAATGAGCCCGCTGCCGGAGCCGGAAGTCCTCATCAAGAAGGTGAAGGCAAAAGGCCATGATGCGCACCACGGCGGCGCGTGGAAGATCGCCTATGCCGATTTCGTGACGGCGATGATGGCCTTCTTTCTGCTGATGTGGCTGCTGGGTGCCACCGACGAGGACCAGCGCAAGGGCATCGCCGATTATTTTGCCCCGACCGTGCTCGAAAGCACGACGTCGGGCGGTTCCAACGGGCTGATGGGCGGGCGCTCGCTGGAGGAACCGGACGGCGCTGCCCCCTATGCCAAGCGCTCCGGAATCATGCCGATCGCTCCCTATCAGGCGGCCAATGGCGCCCGCGCGCCACGCGATTCCAACGACGGGCAGCTGAAGAAGGTGGAAAGCGAAATCCGCCGGCGAATGGAGAAAGACCCCGGGTTGAAATCCATGAAAGGCCATCTGCGCATGGTGCAGACCAAGGAGGGCCTGCGCATCGAGCTGATCGACAAGGCGGATTATTCCATGTTCATG
>JBBRKH010000329.1:0-2684 GCA_038217965.1 Sphingomonadales bacterium
GGTCGCTTGAGGCGTTGGCATTGCCCGCCGGCTACGGCTTCGAAATCTTCAATACGAAGCAACCGTCTGACAGTTCGAAGTACGCCATGAAGTGGGACGGCGAGTGGCACATCACCTACGAGGTGTTCCGCGATTTGGGGATCGCCTTCGCCGCGGTGCTCGTCCTGATCTACATCCTGGTGGTCGGCTGGTTCCAGTCGTTCATCACGCCGGTGACCATCATGCTGGCCATTCCGTTCTCGCTGGCCGGCATCTTGCCGGCGCACGCGGCGATGGACGCGTTCTTCAGCGCGACGTCGATGATTGGCTTCATCGCCGGGGCCGGTATCGTCGTGCGCAACTCAATCATCCTCGTCGACTTCATCGAGTTACGGGTGGCCGACGGCATGCCGCTCGAGGAGGCGGTGGTGGACGCCGGCGCGGTGCGCTTCAGGCCGATGGCCCTGACCGCCGCCGCGGTGATTGTTGGATCGGCAGTGATGCTGTCCGATCCGATTTTCCAGGGGCTCGCCATTTCGCTGATGGCGGGCGAGGTCGCGTCGTTGCTGCTGTCGCGGATGACGGTGCCGATTACCTATTACCTGACGCATCGCAAGCCCGCAGTGGCGGCGCCGGTGCTGGTGGAAACCGCCGCCGAAGGCGCCTGAGGACAACATGACGATTCTCCCCACGAAGATCCTGGTGGCCGTGGACTTCGGCGCCGCGTCGGCCCGCGCGGTGACGATCGGCGGCGAGCTGGCCGCGCGCACCGGCGCCGCGCTGTGGCTGATGCACGCCGAGTCGCTTGATGTGCCGCCGTATTTCACCTCCGCTCAGTTACAGGCGCTCGAAGGCGAGGAGCGCGCCAACCTGAAGCGAGCCGGTGAGTACTTACTCAAGTTCGGCAAGCGCCAGACGCCGCAGGCCTTCACGACCATCGTTGAGAGCCGGACGGCGGTCGACGCCATCCTGCACGCGGCGAGAGACGCCGGCCTGATCGTCATGGGGACACACGGCCGGCGCGGCCCGCAGCGGTGGTGGCTGGGCTCGGTCGCCGAGCGCGTGCTCCGCGAGACGCAGGTGCCGCTGCTGGTGGTGCACGCCAGCGAAGAGACGCCTGCACCGCCGCAGCTGTTTACCCGTGGTCTGCTGCTGACTGACGCTCATACCCCAGGCGATCGCACCCGGCAACTCGCCGGTGCGATTGCCGCTCGCGTCGGCGGTACCGTCACCGAGGCGGGCGGCGACGATGCGCCGGCGGCGCGCGAGCGGGTCAACGCGACCTGGGCGGCCGTGCCCGTGCCGGTGCTGAGGACCGCCGCCTGGCGTTCGCAGGTCGGCGAGCCGCTGCTGCAGAACTGCGCGATTCCCGTATTGTTCGTTCCCGAGGCCGATGGAGGGCCTGCCCGATGACCGTTGAACCGATGTTGCGATTGATCGCCGGAGCGTTTGTGATGGCCAGCGTTCTGCTGGGGATGTATGTGCATCCCGGCTTCCTGTGGTTTACTGCTTTTGTCGGACTGAACTTGTTTCAGTCGTCGTTGACCGGCTGGTGTCCGATGATGGCGATCTTGCGGAAGGCCGGCGTCACAGGCTGACGCCGGTCGGGAGATGACACGATGTTGAGACAGATAGCGCTGACCGCCTCCGTGTTCGCACTGGCGATGGCGGCTCTCTCGGCCCGGCAGCACGAGCAGCACCAGCCGCCGCCCGGCCAGAAGCCCGACCACATGCAGCACGCCTTCGACGACCCGGACAAGTACGCGAAGCAGTTCGACGATCCGGCCCGCGACGCGTGGCAGATGCCGGACCGCGTCGTAGCCGCACTCGCCCTCGCGGCGGGGCAGTCGGTCGCCGATATTGGCGCCGGCACCGGCTACTTCTCGATGCGGCTGGCGAAGTCGGCGGCGGCGCCGGCGGTGTATGCCGTCGACATCGAGCCGAAGATGGTGGCCTACCTTAAGGACCGCGCCGCCAAGGAGGGCCTGAAGAACGTGACCGCCGTGCAGGGCGGCACCGGCTCGCCGAATCTCCCGGCGCCCGTGGACACGATCCTGATGGTTGATACCTACCATCACCTCGCGAACCGCGTGGACTACTTCCGCAAGCTGCGCGCGGCGCTCAAGCCCGGCGGCCAACTGGCGATCGTCGACTTCCGCAAGGACGCACCAGACGGCCCGCCGGTCGAGTTCCGCTTCACGGCGGATCAGATCAGCGCGGAGTTGGCGAAAGCCGGCTATCGCCTCGCGGCCAGCCACACGTTCCTGCCGCGCCAGCTGTTCCTGGTCTACAGTCTGCAGTAGATGCACGTCGCCGCCATCATTGCCGCCGGGGGCCGGGGCGTCCGGCTCGGCGCCGAGCGTCCCAAGCAGTTTCTTGAGCTCGGCGGACGGAGCATTCTCGACCTGAGCATCGACGCGCTGGTGTCGAGCGCCCGCATTCACCAGATCGTCGTGGCCGTGCCGCACGATCACCTGGCCACGGCGTCAGCGTCGTGGGCCGGCGCCACCGGCACGCCGGTCACGTTCGTGGCGGGCGGCGCGCGCCGGCAAGACTCGGTCGCAAACGCCTTTGCGCGCACGCCGGCTCACGCCGAGATCATCCTCATTCATGACGCGGCGCGCCCGTTTGTGACCGCCGCCGTCATCGATCGCGCGATCGATGCCGCGCTGGCGCATGGCGCGGCGATTGCCGCCATTCCGGTA
>JBBRKH010000330.1:0-2673 GCA_038217965.1 Sphingomonadales bacterium
TCCATCGACGATCTTGCCGGCCTCGCGCGCAGCCGCCCCTGGCTTGCGACGGCACTTGCCATCTTCATGCTCAGTCTGGCCGGTTTGCCGCCGCTGTTCGGCTTCATGGCCAAGCTTGCCGTCTTCAATGCCGCGGTCGCCGCCAACCTCTGGGCTCTCGCCGTCATCGGCGTGCTGGCGAGCGTGGTCGGGGCTTACTATTATCTGCGCATGGTAAAGGTCATGTTCTTCGACGCGCCGACAGATGTGCCTGTTGTCGGCGGCACGCGGATGATTGGCGCGCTGACGGCGGCGGCTGCGGTTTTCTGCTCGCCGCTGGGCTATCTGCTGCTCGGGCCTTTGACGGCGGCATCGCGGCTGGCGGCCAAGAGCTTATTCTAGCAGCAGGTCATCACTGCGTCGGGGAGGGGGATATTCCCCCTGCACCCCTTTGTTTTCCGCTTCGTGCCAGCGAAAGATGGCATCTCCCGCCTTCGCGCCAGCGTATGGGCGGGGCAGGTCCCAGCTTTCGCTGGGACCACGCCGCTGTTGCGGACTGAATCCAGCAGCCGATGCCTGACCCCATCCACCTCACCGAAACCCCCTCCACCAACGACTGGCTCCGCGCCCGTGCGCTTGCCCTGCCTGATGGCCAATGGGTGTATGCTGACCGGCAAACCGCCGGGCGGGGCCGCATGGGGCGGGCCTGGGATGCGCCCGTCGGCAACCTTGCCGCCAGCCTGCTGGTCAAGCCCCGGCCGGGTGAAGGCGCAGCAGCCGGGCTGAGTTTTGTCGCAGCGCTCGCGCTGCACGATGCCTGCGCTGCCTATGCATTGCCGGGGCGGCTGGCGCTGAAATGGCCGAATGACCTGTTGCTGGATGGCGCCAAACTGTCGGGCATCCTGCTGGAGCGCGAAGGCAATACCACCATCGTCGGCATCGGCGTCAACCTTGCGCACGCGCCGGATATCCCCGGTCGCAAGACAGTTTCGCTCGCCGCTGTCGTTGGCCCTGCGGCCTTTCTCGCCCGGCTCGCCGCCGCCTTTGAATTCCGCCGCGCGGAATGGGCCGCGCAAGGCTTCGCAGCCGTCCGCGCCGACTGGCTCGCCCGCGCTCACCCCATCGGCGCGCCGCTCAGGCTCACCTCCGGCGGACAGCTCGAAGGCCGCTTTGCCGGAGTGTCCGAAGATGGCGCACTCATGCTCGAAGTTGCCGGAACGGTGCATCTGGTTCATGCCGGAGACGTGATGCTTGGAGATGGCAATGCTGCTGGCGATTGATGTGGGCAACACCAACATCGTCTTCGCTCTCTGCGAAGGCGCGGAAATGCGCTGGAAGTGGCGCATCTCCACCGACGGCCAGCGCACGGCGGATGAATATGGAGTATGGCTGCACCAGCTGATGGAAATCGCCGGCGCCGACAGCGCCGATGTCACTTCCGCCATCATTGCGTCGGTTGTGCCGCAGACGCTGTTCAACCTCGTCGGCCTGTGCCGCCACTATTTCGATGTGGAGCCGAAGATCGTCAATGCGCCGGGCGTGAACCCCGGGATGCAGATCGATCTCCCCAATCCTGCCGAAGTCGGCGCAGACCGCATCGTGAATGCCGTCGCCGCCCATGCTGCTTTCCCCGGCGCTCTCATCATCGTCGATTTCGGCACCGCCACCACCTTCGATGTCGTCTCTGCAGGCGGCGCCTATCTGGGCGGCGCCATCGCGCCGGGCATCAACCTCTCGATGGACGCGCTCTACCGCGCCGCCGCCCGCTTGCCGCGAATCGCCGTCGAGCCGCCGCCCGGAAACGCCGGTGCCATCGGCAAGGGGACAGTGCACGCCATGCAGTCCGGTGTCTTCTGGGGCTATGTCGGATTGATCGAAGGCCTGGTCGCCCGTATCACTGCGGAAATCGGTGCGCCCGTGACCGTTATTGCCACAGGCGGCCTCGCGCCATTGTTCAGCCGCCACACACAGGCTATCGACCATGTCGACGGCGACCTGACGATCAGGGGCCTGATGCGCATCGAGGCGCTGAATCGATAGTGGACGCGTCGGGCAGCACCAACACCCCGTCATCCCAGCGAAAGCCGGGTTCTCCTTGGGCGGCGCAGGCGTTTGGCGGGGAGATGCCAGCTTTCGCTGGCAAGACGCAACGGCTGGCAAGACACAACAGACCGAACTGGAAAAACAACGCGTGACCCCCGGCGACGAACTCCTCTTCCTGCCATTGGGCGGATCTGGCGAGATTGGCATGAACGTCAATCTCTATGGCTGCCGCGGCAAGTGGATCATGTGCGACCTCGGCATGACCTTTGCCGACCCGAGCCTGCCCGGCGTC
Organism: Sphingomonadales bacterium; assembly: GCA_038217965.1. Taxonomy (GTDB): domain Bacteria; phylum Pseudomonadota; class Alphaproteobacteria; order Sphingomonadales; family Sphingomonadaceae; genus Sandaracinobacteroides. The sequence goes on from JBBRKH010000330.1 coordinate 2,315, forward strand.
GAACTGGTGCTGCCCGATCTCGCGTTCATCGAAGAACGGCGCAAGGATCTGCTCGGCATCGTGCTGACCCACGGCCATGAAGACCATATCGGCGCCGTCCCCTATCTCGCTGCCGAGCTTGGCGTGCCGCTTTATGCCACACCCTTCACCGCCGGCCTCGTGCGCCGCAAGCTGGAGGAAGAGGGCATCGCCAAAGAGGTGAAGCTGAACATCGTGCCGCTGGGCGGTGAAGTCGTGCTCGGGCCGTTCCGCTGCCGCTATGTGGCGCTCGCCCACTCGATTCCCGAAGGCAATGCCGTCGTCATCGACACGCCTTACGGTCGGCTGTTCCACACCGGGGACTGGAAGCTGGACGACAG
>JBBRKH010000331.1:0-2653 GCA_038217965.1 Sphingomonadales bacterium
GCCGCCCCCCTGGTCTAGATGCCGGGCTAGATGTCGGCGGGCTAGATGTCGCCGGGCTAGATGAAGCCGCCGCCGATGGAGAGGCGCACCAGGGCGACCGCCATGACGACGAGGTTCAGGATCATGCCTTCCTTGCGCGACGAGATGAGGCCGAGGATGAGGCCGAGGCCGGCGACGGGGATGACGAACCAGTTCGCCCAGCCGACGAAGGGGATGAGGCCGAGCAGGGCGACGGCACCGGATGCGATGCCGATGAGAAGCGATATGATGTTCAGCATTGTGGGTCTTGTTCCGATAGTCTGGCCTTTTGGGGGCCGTTGATCCCGCTCTCTCAGCGCCGGGTGATATCGGGGGCGGGCGGTGGTTTTGCAAGTGGTTGCCTGCTAGGCCGCTCGACCATGACCATAGCTCCTGCCGAATGGGCGCCGCAGCGCGCCATGTTTACTGCTTTTCCATCGGACCCCGAGCTTTGGGAGGGGGATCTGCATCCGGCGCGTGCTGAAGTGGCGGCGTTTGTGACGCAGCTGGCCGACACGGTTCGGGTGAAGCTTCTGGCGAGCGGCGAACTGGCGCTGGCGGCGGCAAAGGATGCTGTGCGGCACGCCAATGTGGATATTCTGGATGTGCCGTTCGGTGATATCTGGGTGCGCGATACGGCACCGATTTTCCTGACGGCGGCGCTTGGCGCTGCGTTTCGCTTTAACGGCTGGGGCGGCAAATATGTGCTGACCAACGACGAGGGGGTGTGGGCGCGGGTGGCGGATGCGGCGGGCGCGACCGTGGTGCCGCATGATTTCGTGCTGGAAGGCGGCGCGATCGACGGCGACGGCCTGGGCTTGTTCGTGACGACCGAGCAATGCCTTTTGAATGCGAATCGCAATCCGGACCTGGGCCGGCGGGAGATCGAGCTGGCGCTTGCGCAAGCGCTGGGTGCGCGGCGGGTGTTGTGGCTGGGCGACGGGCTGGTGGGGGATCACACCGACGGGCATGTGGACAATCTGGCGCGGTTCGTGGCGCCGGGAACGCTGATGATCCCGGTGTCGGCGGGGGCGGACGACCCCAATGCGGCGATCTTTGCCGATGCGCGGGCGCGGGCTCGCGATGGCGGCTGCGTGGTGCTGGACATGCCGTCGGTGGGGCGGTTCATGGACACCGGCGATGTTCGACCGGCCTCGTATATGAATTTCGTGATTGCCAACGGGCAGGTGATCGTGCCGCTTTATGGTGTGGCGAACGACGCGGCGGCGCTGCAGGCGGTGCGACATGCCTTTCCGCGACACGGGGTGACGGGGCTGCCGGCGACCCATATCCTGACCGGTGGCGGCAGTTTTCACTGCATCACCCAGCAACAGCCGGAGGCTTGAGCGATGCAGGTGGGCGCGGTGCAGATGGCGATGTCGGGCAATCGCGACGCCGATGTTGCGCGGGCGATGCAGCTGGTGCGCGAGGCGGCTGCCAAGGGCGCGCGGATCGTGCTGCCGCCCGAGCTGTTCGAAGGGCATTATTTCTGCGTGGCGCAAGATGAGGCGGTTTTTGCGACTGCGGCGCCGGTGGACACCCATCCCGCCGTGCAGGCGGCGCGCGAAGTGGCGCGCAGCGAGCGGATTTATATTCCCTGTTCGTTTTTCGAGCGCGACGGACCGCATTATTACAATTCGCTGGCGATGATCGACGATGCCGGCATGGTGATGGGCGTCTATCGCAAGAGCCCTATTCCGGACGGGCCGGGCGATATGGAGAACTTCTATTTCCGGCCCGGCAACACGGGTTTCAAGGTTTGGCCGACCCGGCATGGGGTGATCGGCGTGGGGATCTGCTGGGACCAATGGTATCCGGAAACCGCGCGCGCCATGATGCTGATGGGGGCGGACCTGCTGATGTTCCCCACCGCAATCGGCGCCGAGCCGCACGATGCGGAGCTGGACACCAGGCGGCTGTGGGTGCGGGCGATGGTGGGGCACGCAGTGAGCAATGTGGTGCCGATCGTTGCCGCCAACCGGGTGGGAACCGAGCAGCGATCGGGGCCGGGATCGGGGCCCGGATCAGGCCCCGGGGCTGGCCAGAGCTTCTACGGCAACAGCTTCATCTGCAACCAGCGCGGCGACATGGTGGCGGAGATGGACACTGCGGGCGAAGGCAGCATCGTGGCCGAATTCGACCTGGCGGAGATAGCGCGGCACCGGGCGGCGTTCGGATTTTTCCGGGACCGGCGGCCGGGGCTTTACGGGCGGCTGGCGGAGGATATCTAGGGTCAGGACCTAGAGCGCCTGGCGGCCGGCCTTGCGACCGTTTACTTTGCGGGCGCGGCGGCCGGGCAGGCGCGGATGCCGCCGACGGGGACGACGATCGAATCCTTGCCGGGTTCGTCGAGGCGGAGCGATCCCTGGTTTATGATGGCGCCGTCGGTCATGCCTTCGCGTTCGCTGATGTCGAGATCGAGGCTGATGGCGAGCTGGCTGCTGGCATAGGACATCGGGCCGGTGGCGGCGAGATCGAGGAGTTTGCCGGCGTGCACGATGCGCAGGGTTCGGGCGGTTTCGTCTGTCATGGCGATGCGCAGCGGCGGCTCGGTGCGGGTCCACAGAAAGGTCACGCAGCGGCCGGGGCTGAGTTTCTGGGTTGGCAGCTCGCTGAGCGGGAGGGTGGCCTGGGA
>JBBRKH010000332.1:0-2600 GCA_038217965.1 Sphingomonadales bacterium
GGCTCATCGAAACGCATTGGCCGATGGCCATCGTGCCCGATGATCTGTCAGTGCCGGATATGTGGCGACAGACGGATGCCGCGTTGCAGGCGTTGTGGGCGCAGCTGGGGATCGCAGCTGGCGAGCTTGGAGCAGGCTGAATCGCCGTCGATTGGCGGCATCAGTTGGCGGCATCAGTTGGCGGCGTCTGGCATTGCACGGCCCGCCTTGGGCTGGATCTGGCGCCAGGCCGCGGCAATCTCGTCCACAGCTTCCAGCGCCTGCGAAAGGCTTTCGACGCTTCCGTCCAGCAACCGCTCGTGCACCAGGGCATAAACCCGGTGCAGGCTGTGTGCGACCTCTCCGCCGCGCCGATCATCGAGCGTTGCGTCCAGTCCATCGACCAGTGCCAGCGCCTTCTCGGTCGCTCGCAGCCGCCGCGGCGCATCCGCAGCCACTGCGGCCGCGCGCGCTTCGCGTATGCAGAAGGCCAGCCGTTCGAACAGCATCAGCACGAGCGTGTGCGGCGAGGCCGATGCCAGCCGTGCTTCCAGATCGACCGTGCGATACTCCCGCAACGCAGCGCGCTGGTTGGCGATGCCCACCGGGGAAGGCGGAGCTGTGCGAATGGTGAGGGCAGGTGCTGCATGCATGGGTCAGGCTCCTGTGGTGGCTGCGCGGGCATCAAAAGCCGTTGCGCCGGGTCCAGATATCGATCTGCTGGGTAAGGAAGCTCTGCGTGGCGCGGCTCTGGCCGACTGCGCGGTCGAGCGCTGCAAACTGCCGCGTCATGGTTTCGCGGTAGCGGCTTATCTTTAGGTCGAGCGCCTCCCGCTGCCGGCTGATCTCGGCCGCTTCGCGCTGTAGCGCCGTCTGCTGCCCGGCGCTGCCTTGCGCCGCAATCCGGAAACTGTCTGCAAGCTGGCGCAGCGGCCCGGCCGATGTGGTGCCGCTAGTTCTGGCGTTCAGTGCCGTGACGATGCGTTCGACGGATGCCGGATGATTCCGAACAGCGCGCTCCAGCCGGCCGACTTCGATGGTGAAGGCCCCCTCGCGGGTAATCGTCATGCCAAGCTGCGACAGGTTTGTGGGCGCCGAGCCGTCGACCGGCACCAGCGGCTTGCCGAGCAGTTGTGCCAGCCCGGCAACCGCGCGGCGGGTCGCTCCATCGGAAACCAGCGCGCCGGCCGAGCCGGTGGCGCCGCCGCCGGCCGTCAGGGTGCGTCCAAGCGATGCCAGTTCGTTGAAAGCGCTGGCGATGTCGGCAACGGCGATCGTCAGCTGGGTTGCATCGCGGTTGGCTTCCAGTGTCACCAACGTGCCCGGCTGCGCCTTTGCAAGCGCCAGGCGGGCGCCGGGAATAAGGTCGTTTATGGCGTTGCCCGGCCGTTTCAGCGTCACCCCGTCGATCGCCACTTCGGCATCGAGCGCGGTCAGCGTTCGATCGAGGCCGCCCGGAATCGTCTGGTTGAAATCGAACGCCTGCAGCGCGATGTTCCCGGCCGATGTGACGGTAAAGCCCGATGCCTCCCCCGAACTGCCGCGCAGCAGCAGGCGGCTGCCATCCGCATCACTCACGATCTGTGCCTGCAGCGGCGCGCCCGCAACGGCTGCGGCATCGTTGATGGCATCCTTCAGGCCGGTGAGCGAATCCCGATCCGACCCGATGGTGACCACCAGATCGGCAATGCCCTGCGGCACGAAGCCGGTCGCGGCGGTCGTGCCGGCGACCTTGCCGAAGCTGATGGTGAGCGTGCCCTGCCCGATCGCCGCCCCGACATCGGCGATGGCCGCAGAAGACAGCGTCTGCGAGCGCGCAAGCTGCTTCACCTCCAGGCTCTGGCGCGCGATTATGGCACCCGGATCGACCCGCATGGTGAGGATCGATGGATCGGAAATGGCGGGAATACCGCCGAGCACCCCCGACGTGACGCGGCTGTTCAGTGCGCCGACCAGACTGTCCAGTGCGGCACGATACTGGCCCATGGCGGAAATTCGCGCTGCAACCCTCGCCTGGCGCGCGTCCAGCAGCGATTGCCGTGGCGCCCGTTCGGCATCGGCGAGCTGACTCACAAGGCTCTGCACATCAAGACCGGAACCGGCGCCAAGCGTGTTGATGATAGTGGGCATGACAAGCCCGGTTACGGCAAGCGATAGAAGGGCTTAAGCAGCCGGTCTTGCCGGAGGGAACGGGGGGTGCTAGCAAGCTGGCCAAGGGCGCATGCGCCGACGTGATGCAAATGTCAGGAAAAGCGCCTATCCGCGTCCTGCACCCACCGCTTCCCGGTTGCTGAGCGCCCCCTAGATTGTCCGCACCTGCGGCGCATCTGCGCCGCAGACGCAAGGACGAAAAGACGTTCGGGGACCGATGACGGCGATTGAAGCAAGGATGTGTGGCATGTCTGCACCGGGCGAACAGCCCGGAGCCGGCATCACCGTCCGCTGCCACTCAGCCGGTTTGCGGAACGCACCCCGCATCACCGACCGGCACTTTGCGCATCGGCCACACCGGCCAGCGCAGCATCCTACACACGCACATTTTGCACGCGCCCCAGGCCTTGGCCGGGGCGCCAGGAGACAATTTCATGGCAACACGCATGCTGATCGACGCCCGCCACCTG
>JBBRKH010000333.1:0-2574 GCA_038217965.1 Sphingomonadales bacterium
CGCCTGCGCCCGACAACCGCTTTGCCGGTCGGCCGGGGGAGGGCTTGCGGGTGGCGTGTGTGAATCCCGGGGCGTTGCTGGGCAGCCCGACGGTGACCGCAATCATGCCGACGCAATCGCGGATGCAGCCGGGCGGGCAGGCGGCGCCATCCTTTGCCGATGCCGGGGTGACAACCGCCTCGGTGGCGCTGGCAGGGCTGGTGCAGGCGGCGTGCGTGCGGACGGACGGGACGGATTATCTGGCGGTTTCGAGCCCCGTGGCGCGGGTGGATGCGGGCTTTGCGCGGATCGATGCGGCGCTGCCCGGCTGGGGGCTGCATCTTGTCGACATGAATGTCGCGCTGGGCAGCCTGATCGCGCTGGCGAAAGCGCAAGGAGCAGCCTGGACCCGCTTGAACGCGGGTTCGGCGGCGGCTAGGTAGCATTTGTGTAACATTGTATCTGGAGTTGCTGCCCCCATGCGTATTGTCCTTGCCCTGCTGCTTTCGACCACCGCCCTGCCCGCTTTGGCCCAGGAGCGGCCCGTGTCGCTCGTTGGTTCGGGCGTGGCGGCTTCAAGCGCGCAGAACAGTGCCACCCGGCCGATCCGCTTTGCCGCGGCTGCTCCGGCGGGCAGCACGTTGGTGGTGCCGCTTTTGCGGGCGGATGGTGTCTCGGCGGCGACAGCGGGGCTGCCTTCGGCGACGGCAGAGGCAATTCGGGCAGGGGTTGCAGCCGCGCGGTTTGAACCGAAGGCCAACACCACGCTGTCGCTCTATGGTGTGCCGGGGCATGCGCGGGTGCTGCTGGTGGGCATCAAGCCGGTGCGCGAAGTGCCGCTGGAAGCGGATATTGCAGATTTTGCAGGCACTGCGTTGCAGGAGCTGCGCGGTGATCCGGCGGAGATTGCCATATTGACAGCGGGGCTGCCGGCAGACGCCGCGGGCTATGCTGCGACACAGGCGGCCTTCGGGGCGCAGCTGGGGCAATATCGCTTTGACAGGCTGAAAAGCACATCGAAGGCGCCGCCTGTGGCACCGGTTACGGTGGTTACGGCGGATGCAGGGGCTGCTGCGCGCTATGCGGCAGACTTGCAGCATGTCGCCGATGCGACGGCCTTTGCGCGCGATCTGGTGACGACGCCGGCGACCGAACTGTATCCGGAGAGCTTTGTGGCGGAGGTTCGGGCGCAATTGCGCGGGGTGCCGAATGTGCGCATCACCGCGCTGGACGAGGCGCAGATGCGCAGCCTTGGCATGGGGTCGCTGGTGGGTGTGGGCCAGGGATCGCGGCGGCCGTCGCGGTTGCTGGCGGTGGAGTATCGTGGCGGCTCCGGTGCACCTTTGGCGCTGGTGGGCAAAGGCATCACCTTTGATTCGGGGGGCATTTCCATCAAGCCGGCGCTTGGCATGTGGGAAATGAAGGGCGATATGGCGGGCGCGGCGGCAACGATGGGGGCGGTGATTGCGGCCGCCAGGCGCGGCGCGAACGTCAATGTCGTGGCGGTGGCTGCGCTGTCGGAGAATATGCCCGGCGGCAATGCACAGCGGCCCGGCGATGTGGTGCGCACGATGAATGGCAAGACCATCGAGGTCATCAACACCGATGCGGAAGGGCGGCTGGTGTTGGCGGATGCGAACCAGTGGACGATCCGGCAGTTCCAGCCGACGGCATTGGTGAATATCGCGACGCTGACCGGCGGGATCGTGGCAGCGCTGGGGGATGAATATGCCGGGCTTTTTGCGCGCGAGGAAACGCTTGCCGGGCGGCTGATGACGGCGGGCGGCAAGGTGGGTGAAGATTTGTGGCGGATGCCGATCCACCCGAGCTATGCCGAGGATATGGCAAGCGAGATTGCCGATATCAAGAATGCGAACGAGGGCGGTCGCGCCGGATCGGGGACTGCGGCGCATTTCATCAGCTATCTGACGCCGGAGCCGACGCCCTGGGCACATATCGACATGGCGGCGGTCGATCGGGCCGAGAAGGCGCTGCCGACGGTGCCGAAAGGGCCGCGCGGGTTTGGGGTGCGGCTGCTGGATCAGCTGGTGCGGGGGTATGAGTCTCGATAGTGGGCGTTCTTTTAGGAGCCGATGTGACCGACTGGGCATTGCACTGAATAGCGGCTCAGGTGAGCTTGAATATGGGCGCGGGATTCTTGATGGATCCCGCGCCTTTTCTTTGCGGTCCGCATTCGCCGGACCCGACCGCTATGGGTCTTTTGGCTTGTCATCCAGAACGAGGCCGTGTTTTTTCATCATCGGGATTTGCGTCAGCGCGAAGATGAAGGTGAGGAGAGTATCGCCCCAGGTTTTGAAATGCACCCAGATATCGGTGGAGAAGGCGCGCCAGGCAATTTCGTTGGCGATGGCCATGGTGACGAAGAACAGTGCCCAACGGATCGTCAGCTGCTGCCAACCGGCGTCTGACAGACCAGTGAAAGCCTTTTCGAACAGATTTTTCAGATAGTTGCGGCCAGTGGCGAGACCGAAGCCGAGGATGGCAGCGAAGATGAGATAGACAGCCGTCGGCTTCATCTTGATGAAGGTTTCGTCTTTCAGCCACAGCGTCAGTGCGCCGAAGAAGCCGACCAGG
>JBBRKH010000334.1:0-2546 GCA_038217965.1 Sphingomonadales bacterium
AGCCCAATGTCGGCGGCGACCTCGCCAGCGTGGAAACCCGCGCCGAGATGGATGGCGATACGGTTGTCGTCAACGGATCAAAGCGCTGGTGCACGGGCGCCGACTGGGCCGATGTCATCTACACTCTCGTCCGCTCCGGCCCGGCTGACGCCCGCTACAAAAATCTATCCTTCCTGCTCGTCCCCGCCGGAACGCCGGGGCTTTCCATGCAGGATATTGCGCACTCCAACCTGCGCTACACGAAAAGCCAGGATGTTTTTTTCGACGACGTGCGCCTGCCGAAGTCGGCCATCGTCGGCGGCGAAGCCATGTGGAATCGCGGCTGGGAGCTGCTCGCCGGCCGCGCGCTCGATGTGGAAAAGATCGAGATTTCCGCAACCGGCTTCGGCATCGCCCGCGCCGCACTGGAAGAGGCGTGGACTTATGCGCAGCAGCGCGTGCAGTTTGGCAAGCCCATTTCCCAGCACCAGGCCATCCGCCACAAGCTGGTGACCGCGCGCACGAAGCTGCAGGCCTGCCGCCACATGCTCTATCACGCGGCATGGCTGGCGAACGAAGGCCGGCCCTGTTCGGTGGAAACCTCCATGGCAAAGCTGTTCATTGCCGACACCGGCGTCGAGATCGCGCTCGCCTGCCAGCAGGTGATGGGTGCCTATGCCCTGTCCGACGCCTATGATATGGAAAGACATGTTCGCGATCTGCTGGGAATGCCGATCGTTGGGGGATCGAGCGACATGCAGAGGAACAATCTGGCGAGCCTGCTCAGGCTGTGAACATGCCGGCACCCTTCGCCGATCCCTTGACGATCGCCCGCACGTTGGCGCCCGGAATTGCCGCCCGCGCTGCAGAGATCGAGGCCGCGCGCAGGCTGCCGGGGGACCTTGCACGGCAGCTGGCCACAGCTGGACTGTTCCGCATCGCGCTCCCGGCAAGTCTCGGCGGGCTGGAGCTGCCGCCGGCCGATATCATCCGCACCATCGAGGTTGTGGCAGAGGCGGACGCCGCCGTCGGCTGGTGCCTGATGATCGGCTCCACCACCGCCGTTTCACTTGCCTACATGCCGCACACAACGGCGGCCGAAATCCTGGCCGACCCGGCCAGCATCACCGGCGGCGTGTTCGCGCCCATGGGCATTGCGGTGCGCGAGGGCGATCACTACCGCGTGACAGGCCGCTGGAGCTGGGGCTCCGGCACTGCCAATTGCGCGTGGATTTTCGGCGGCTGCACAGTGTACGAAGACGGCGCTTTGCAAACCCTTCCCGATGGCAGGCCCGATCAGCGCATGATGCTGTTCCCGGCACGTGACGTGACCCTGCATGACACCTGGCATGCCGCTGGTTTGAAGGGCACCGGATCGGGCGACTTTTCCGTGACGGATGCACAGGTTCCAGCCGATCGATCCGTGTCATTGATTGCCGACCGTCCGGTCGAACCGGGCCCGCTCTATGCCTTCCCGGTGTTCGGTCTGCTGGCGCTCGGCATCGCCGCCACCGCCAGCGGAAATGCGCGCGGGGCACTGCAGGCCCTGAAGGGTCTGCTGGCATCGAAAAAGCCGCGCGGCGCTGTGCTGGCCGAATTGGCCAGAGCCGAAGCAGGCCTGTCCGCCGCCCGCGCGCTGCTGTTCGAAACCGTTGGCGACGCGTGGGCGATGGCGCAAGGCAGTGGCGCCATCGACATCGAAACACGCGCCCGGCTGCGGCTGGCTGCCACCCACATGGTGCGAACCGCGGCCGACGTGACCCGCGCGGCATACGACATGGGCGGCGGCAGCGCCGTCTATCTGGAATGCGCGCTACAGCGCCGATTTCGCGATGCCCACGCGATAACCCAGCACATGATGGTTGCACCCGCCACCTACGAACTCGCTGGACGTGTGCTGCTTGGCTTGCCGACGGAAGCGTCCACTCTCTGATTGATTGCCTCACCATGATGCCGCTGCTAGGCCGCGCGGCATGGCAGTGGATGAAAAGATCGTGAGCCGCGTCGGCGTGCTCGCCAACATCGCGCTCACCCCGGCGGAAATTCCGCCGTTGGTCAGCGAGCTTAACACCATACTCGGCTGGATCGACCAACTGCAGGCGGTTGACACCGACGGCATCGAGCCGATGGACGCCGTCATTCCCGTGATGCGGCCCTGGCGCGAGGATGTGGTGACCGATGGCAACCGCCAGGCCGACATCCTCGCCAATGCGCCCGCTGCTGCGCACGGATTCTTCGGCGTCCCAAAAGTGATCGAGTGATGGGAGTGATCGCGTGACCGCGCTGACCGACCTGTCCGTCGCTGCCATGCAGGCCGGCCTGCGTTCGCGCAAATTCTCCGCGCGGGAACTGGTGAACGCCCATGTGGAGGCGGTGGAAGCGGCGCGACCGCTGAACGCCTTCATCACCGAAACGCCCGAAATCGCGCTCGCCGCAGCCGATGCTGCCGATGCCGCACTTGCCGCGGGCACGGCGCAGGCATTGGCGGGCATCCCGCTCGGTATCAAGGATTTGTTCGCCACCAAGGGCGTGCAGACAACCGCCGGATCCGCCATTCTGAAGGGCTT
>JBBRKH010000335.1:0-2544 GCA_038217965.1 Sphingomonadales bacterium
TGCGGATGCCCTGCAGATCGGTGCCGGCGTCCGGCTCGGTAAGTGCCAGGCCACCGCGCAGTTCGCCGCTGGCCATTTTCGGCAGCCATGTCTGCTTCTGCTCGGGAGTGCCGAATTTCTCGATGGCGTGCGCGCAGATCAGGTGCGAGTTGAAGATGCCGGTGGGCGCCATCCAGTAGCTGGAAACGCGCGCCACGATCTTTGCGTAGGTAGTGGACGGCAGGCCGAGGCCGCCATAGTCCTCGCTGATCGTCGCGCCGAACAGGCCGAGGTCGACCATCTGCTGCACGGTTTCGGTCGGCCAGATATCGTTGTGATCATGGTGCATCACGACCGGGCGAAGGTCGCGCTCGATCCATTTGTCGATCGAATCCATCAATTGGGTTTCAAAGTCCGGATCGATGCTGCGGACCTGGGAATAGGCGGTGGCCATCGACAGTCCTTATGTATCAGACGGACCGAAGCCCGTTTTCCAGACGAGCATGGTGCGCAGGAAATCGCAGACCACGACGCCATGCTGGTTTTTGCCCACCGTCTTGATCGTCACGATCCCCTGCTCTGGCCGCTTGGCGCTCTCGCGCTTTTCGATAACTTCGGACTCGGCATAGAGGGTGTCGCCGTGGAAGACCGGCGCGGTCATGCGGATTTCCTTCCAGCCGAGATTGGCAACTGCCTTCTGGCTGACATCCGACACGCTCATGCCGACAAGGATCGCAACCGTCAGCGGCGAGGCGACAATGGGCTTGCCGAATTCCGTCTGCTTGCAATATTCATGATCGAAATGCGCCGGGTGGGTGTTCATCGACAGCAGGGTGAACCAGGTGTTGTCCGCCTCGCTGATGGTGCGGCCGGGCCGGTGTTCGTAAACATCGCCCACCACAAACTGTTCGTAATAGCGGCCGAAGGTTTCGCGGTAGCGTTGCGGGCCGACTTCGATCACACCTGGGCGCATGGATAAGCTTTCGTTTCGGGCCTGCCAACCGAGGCGTGCCGATGATGGCTTGCCAGTTGAGGCTTGACGAACGAGCTATTTGTCCGGACAACTTTCTTGTCAAGCTCCGGGCCCGGTGCGACGCTGTTTCATGGGAGAGTTCGATGCGTGGATGGTTGAAGGCGGGATTGACAGGCTTGGCACTGGGGGCGGCAGCCGATGGTGCTGCGGCGCAAGGCGCGATGTTAAAAGCCGACGCGCCAAAAGGCGCGATGCTGGAGTTCGACAAGCCGGCCGATGCGCAGGCGATGTACCGCAAAATCCAGTGCTCCACGAAGGACAATGTGCCGGTTGTCTATCATTGGGCTGGCCGCGTCTGGAGCCGGATGCAGGGCGAGCCGGACCGGCATCTGTGGGATGTGGAGGGGATGAATGTCCGCACCTGCGTGACCGTCAACGATCCGGTCAAGGGTGTCGGCGTGCGGATGCTGAGCCGCGAGCTGATGTTCTACCTCGATCCGAAGACCGGCAAGGTGCTGGAAAACTGGCAGAACCCGTGGACGGGCAAGTCCAACCGCATCTTTCATGTGGCAAATGATCCGGTGAACCAGGGGCCGACATTTCAGACCGGCCGGGACGGCAAGCCCTTCGTGCTGGACGCCCGCGCGGACAACGGCATGGTGTTCTGGAATATCGAGGTGCCGCTGTTCTACACCAATCCGCTGGGCGGCGATTTCCAGGATTATGCCGGCAACCATTATCACGCGATGGAGATGTTCAATTTCATCGTCGATGAAAAGCAGCTGCGGTCGCCGAAAACCACGGCTGCGAATGCCGTGGTGAGCTGGGTGCGGCTTTCCGGCTGGATGCCGTTCATGGAGATGGGGTCACGGCCCGGCGGGCTGGTGTTCAATGCAACCGGCGGGGTGGTCAGCGGGATCGAGGCGCTGCCGATGGTGGTGCAGGAGCAGATCGCGAAGAATTATCCGCAGTATCGCGTGCCGCCCCCGGTGGATGACACACGCAAGAATGCGACCACCTGGACCGAATTCCGCAAATTGGTGGAAAGCGAGCGGGCGAAGGCGAAGAAGTGAGCGCGGTCGCGGCTCTCGCGGCGCTGCTGTTGGGCACCTTCACCAACGAGGAGCAGGTTGAGTTTGCGCGGGAAGGCAAGCAGCCGCCGGTGGCGTGGGCCGGCATGGCGATTGCGCCGGATGCGGGCGGATTCACGAACCAGGCGGTCGATGCGTTCGGCCGGCCGGTCGGGCCGAAGCGCGCGTTCGCGCTGGAAGCTGACAGCCGCGATGTGGCGCTGGTGTCCGGCGATTGCCGGCGCCGCATGGTGGCCGAGGGTGACGGATACCGCACGGCCGGAGACAACGGCCGCTGCACGACGGGCGCGGTGCTGGAGCAGGTGGGGCCGGGCGGGGTGCGGCTGCGGATCGACGGGCGCGGCGTGCAGGCGCTGCGCCGGGCGCGGGCATTCCGCTGCTGGGCGGCGGTGCCGAAGCGGGCGAACAGCGCCAACGGTGCCGAGGATTGGTGGGGCAGGCGCGACATCGCGCTGCACGACCAGGGCGGCCGCGCCGAGCTGCTGACCGACGAGTCTGTTC
>JBBRKH010000336.1:0-2527 GCA_038217965.1 Sphingomonadales bacterium
GATGATGCGGACATCGACGGCAATGGGGCGGCTGCCGCCGAGACGTTCCACCTCGCGCGTTTCCAGCACGCGAAGCAGCTTTACCTGCAGGTCGGCGGGGAGATCGGCGATTTCATCGAGGAACAATGTGCCGCCGTGGGCTGCCTCGAATTTTCCGGTGCGCGCCTTGGCTGCGCCGGTGTAGGCGCCGGCTTCGGCGCCGAACAGCTCGCTTTCGGCGAGGTTGGCGGGAATCGCGCCGCAGTTGATGGCTTCGAACCGTTTGCCCATGCGTGCCGAGGCGGCGTGCAGTGCGCGCGCGACATTCTCCTTGCCAGCGCCGGTTGGCCCGGTGAGCAACACGGTGGCGTGCGATGGTGCAACTTGCGCCACGGTGGCGCGAAGGTGGCGCATGGCGTCACTTTGGCCGACGAGATCGGCCGATACGCGGGCATGCGGCCTTCCCTGGCCGATGCCGGGCCCTTCGACGGCGAGGATATCACCCATATGGCATAGCGTCCTGCGACTGGACCCGCCCCCATTTTCGACCCGCCACCCTGCGCACGCTCCTCCGGCGAGGCGGTCTGCCTTGGCGGATCAAGGCCGCTGTGGGCCGTTGACCTTTGCCGCGGCGTCGCGCATCCAAAGGGGAAGGTCGGCGGCACGATAACCTTAATGGAGCTTCGGCTTCAGGCAAATCGCTGCCGCTCTGGCGGGAACAGCCGGCGGCGGAGAGGGCCACGGCGCGGCACCTGTCAGGGATGTTCAAGCTTTTCCAACTGGTTAGGATTGGCAAAATGGCCGACTATGCAACAACCGAAATGGATGCGGTGAAACGCATCATGCCCAAAGTGCTGCTCTGTGGGCCAGCGCCCGCAGGGTTGGATGCGGCTGCGTTCCGCATCGAGCGGGCTGCCGCAGATCCCGTTTCGGCGCTGCTGGATGCCTTGGCCGATATCGTCGTGCTGGATGCGGCGCTGGCCACGGCGGCGGTTGCCGATGCGCTTGCCGGGCCACGGCTGGCGGGTGTGCCGATCATCCTTTTGACCCGCGATGCCGACAGCGACGCGGCCGGCCTGCTCCTCGGGCTGAATGTGGTCGCCTTCCTGCCTGCTGATGCGTCGGCAGCGGAGCTGCAACAGGCATTGAGCAGTGTCGTGGTCAGCAGCGGCGTGGCCGACATGAACGCAGGTTTTGATCCGGACTCCCGGTTTGCAGCCTTGCGACGGGATGCCGAACGCATGGCGGCGGCGCTCGCCGAGCTTTCGCTGGAACGCGGGCCGACCGCCGCGGCGCCGGTCGACGCCGCGCGAATTCGGGCGCACATCAAGGCGCGGCGGATGCGCGAGCGGTTTTTCCAGCCGGAGCTTTTCGCCGATCCGGGCTGGGACATCCTGCTCGACCTGTCGGCTGCGCGTCTGGAAGGACGGCGGGTGTCGGTGTCCAGCCTCTGCATAGCGGCCACGGTGCCGACGACGACCGGGCTGCGCTGGATAAAATCGATGATCGATCAGAATCTGTTGCTGCGCAGCAGCGATCCGACTGACGCGAGGCGCGCCTTCATTCTGATGGCCCCGGCAACTGTGACCGCGATGGACGCCTGCCTGGAGGCATGTCTGAACCTGGCCGGGCAATAGCCGGCCGTGTCTTGCCTGGACCGGCAATAGCCGGCCGTGTCTTGCCTGGCCGGGCAATAGCCGGCCGTGTCTTGCAAGCCCGGCCCCAAGGCTGCATGGGCGCGCAAGGAGGATTGTCCAAGCAATGCGGCATCTGGCGATCGTCGGCTCCGGGCCGGCGGGATTTTATACGGCGGAAGGCGCCCTGAAGCGATTTGGCGAACAGGTTCGCGTCGACATCATCGACCGGTTGCCTACCCCCTATGGACTTATCCGCGCCGGGGTAGCGCCGGATCACCAATCCATCAAGGCGGTTTCGAAACGCTATGATGGCGTTGCGCGCGATCCGCGAGTGGCATTTTTCGGCCATGTTGAGGTGGGACAGGATGTCTCGGTCGCCGAGCTGTGCGGCCTGTATGATGATGTGATTCTGGCGGTCGGGGCGCCACTCGACCGGGCGCTGGGCGTGCCGGGGGACGATCTGCCGGGCGTGATGGGCTCTGCCGCCTTCGTGGGCTGGTACAACGGGCATCCGGATTTTGCCGGGCTGCAGCCGCCGCTCGAAGCGCGTTCGGTCGCCATCGTCGGCAATGGCAATGTTGCCATCGATTGCGCGCGCATTCTGGCGAAGACGGTGCAGGAGCTGCAGGACAGCGACATCGTCAACCACGCGCTGCGGCCGCTTTCGGTGTCTGCCGTGCGCGATGTGCACATTGTCGGCCGGCGCGGGCCGCATCAGGCAAGCTTCACGCTGAAGGAGGTGGGCGAGATGGGCGAGCTGGCGCGGGCAACACCGGTTGTGTCACCGGCCGATTTCCCGCCGCAGCAAACCGACGCGGCGCTGGAAACGGGTCAGAGGCGGGTGGTGGAGGTGTTGCGACGCTTTGCGGCTGCCGGGCCGGATGCGACCAAGCCGGTTGCTGTGCATTTCG
>JBBRKH010000337.1:0-2524 GCA_038217965.1 Sphingomonadales bacterium
CCATCAGCCAGACGAAACCCGGCAGCTATGTTGCCAGAGGCACGCTCACCATGCGCGGCGTCAACGTCCCGGTCATCCTGCCGTTCACGCTTGCCATCACCGGCGACACAGCGGTGATGAGCGGCGAAACCCGGCTGGACCGGCGAGCCTTCAGGATCGGCATGGATTCCGACGCCAGCGGCTCGTGGGTCGCCTTTCCCGTTCCGGTCAAGATCAGGATCGTCGCGAAGCGGCAATAGCTTATACCCCATCCCGCTGAGAATGCCCTGTGATCCCGGCGGAACGCCGCAAGCGCTCCTCTCGCGCCGGCCGACAGGGCGAACTCGATGAGTCTTGCCTCTCGAGCCTCGGCATCAGTCGAACAGCAGCACCGGCTTCACTGTCGCGCCGCTTTCCATCGCTTCGCAGGCGCGATTGATGTCGGCGAAGGGAAATGTGCCCACCAGCCGGTCATGTGGAAAGCGCCCGGCCAGATGCATGGCCGCCAGCCGCGGCACGAATTCCTGCGGATCCGCATCGCCCTCGATGGTGCCGACGATGCGCTTGCCACCAAGAAAGCCGGACAATTCGAATTCCGCTTTCGCACCGGGCGCCGAAATGCCCACCACCACCATGGTGCCGCGCGGGCCCAGCGCCGCGATGGCGGCCGATACCACCGCGGGCACGCCCGTCGTGTCGATGGCCGCGTCGAAGGCAGCGCCCACGCCCGGAGCAGCCGCCGGCGCAATCGCTGCAAGCCGCTCCGCCAGCCCGTCTCCACCGGGTTCGGCGTGGGTTGCGCCCAGCGCGCGGGCCAGTGCCAGTCGCCCGGGCACCAGATCGATCGCCACGATCGGCTCCATGCCGATGTCGTGCGCCGCCATGATTGCAGCGAGGCCCACCCCGCCCGCCCCGAACACGATGAGCGACTGGCCAGCCCTGCCGGCAATGGTGTTGATGACCGCGCCTGCCCCGGTCTGCATGCCGCACCCCAGCGGCGCCGCCAGATGAAAGGGCAGGGCGTCCGGAATTTTCACCGCGTTGCGCGCGTGCGCAATGGCAAAGGGCGCGAAACTGGATTGGCCGAAGAAATTGCCGAACAACGGCCCACCTTGCGCGGTCTGCAAGGGCGGCGTCATGGCGCCCGTTGCAGGATCGAAGTCCACGCCGGCAAAGTTCAGCAGCGCAAGCTGCACGCAATATTGCGGCGCATGATCGGCGCAGTGCGGGCAGCTGCCGCAGCTGTTGTAGGAAAGCGCCACCCGGTCGCCCACGGCAAGCCCCAGCACACCGGCGCCCACCTGATCGACGATGCCGGCGCCTTCGTGCCCCAGCACCATCGGCAGGGGATTGCCGAGCTCCATGTCGCGAAACGCAAGATCGGTGTGGCACACCCCGGCGGCACGGATCTTCACCCGAACTTCGCCGGCGCGGGCGTTGGGAATCCGCGCTTCAACCATCTGGAACGGCATCCCGCGCTCCACCACCGCAGCGGCCAGCATTGTCATCGGTATCTCCTTGTTTCTGCCTCCGGCGTAACAGCTTGACCCCATTCCTGCCCCCGTCCAAAGGGCGAGGACGTCGGGAAGGGAAGTTTCGCGCATTGCCACCAGGTCAGGATACGCCAGATCCGGGTCCGATCGAAGCCTTGAGCTTCGAAGCCGCCCTGCAGCGGCTGGAAGCGATTGTCCGCCGCCTCGAATCCGGAGATGCGCCACTTGAAGCCGCGATCGATCTCTATGCCGAGGCGCAGGCCCTAAAGGATCATTGCGAGGCGAAGCTGTCTTCGGCCGAGGCGCGCATCGCCCAATTGCAGCTGAACGCCGACGGCCAGCCCGTCGGCGAAATTCCGCTGGCCAACTGATGCAGGCAAGCCTTGCCCTGAAGCCGGCGCTCGATGCGATCAGCGAAGCTGTCGACGCCCGCTTCGACCGGTTGCTTCCGGTGCCACCCGATTCCCGCGCGCCGCTGTACGAGGCGATGCGCTATACCGTTCTTGGCGGCGGCAAGCGGATGCGCCCGCTGCTGGTGGTTGCGGCCTGCGACCTGTTTCATGTCGACCGCGAGCGCGCAATGCGGGTCGCGCTGGCGATCGAGGCGGTGCATTGTTACAGCCTGGTGCACGACGATCTGCCCTGCATGGACGATGATGATCTGCGGCGCGGCAAGCCGACGGTGCACAAGGCGTTTGACGAGGCAATCGCCGTGCTCACCGGCGATTCGCTGTTTGCGGTCGCGTTCGAGCTGCTGGCAGACGGGGCAACGCACGACGACCCGTTCGTCCGGTCCGAGCTGGTGATGGAACTGGCCCGCGCTTCCGGCCCGGCCGGCATGGCCGGCGGGCAGATGATGGACCTCGCCGCCACCGATGCCGGCTTCGATCTGGCGACCACCACCCGCCTGCAGCAGCTGAAGACAGGTGCGCTGATCGCCTTCTGCCTGGAGGCCGGCGCCATCATGGGCAAGGCGTCGCCCGGCGTTCGTTTGAAGCTTCGCGGCTATGCCCGCGATCTGGGCCTGGCGTTCCAGATCGCCGACGACCTTC
>JBBRKH010000338.1:0-2515 GCA_038217965.1 Sphingomonadales bacterium
GCAACAGCCGCGCCATCGCGCTCGATCATGAAATAGCTCTGGTCGGCCAGCAACTGTCGATCGAGCGCGAACGCGGTGCCGATGGCAACATCGAGCAGGGCGTCGGAATAGTCATTTGCCTGCAGGATGCGGGCAGAGCGCGCGATGAGGGCATCGAGCGCGTTGCAGTCGGCGTGCGTTGCCAGGCGCAGGACATCGGCCATCTCAGGTGCCCGACTGCTGACGCAGCGCGAGATCGCTCATGAAGCGCGGCGCGTCACCCGCTGCAAGCAGCGGCGCCAGGTCGGCGATGTCGGCAAGCAGGTGAGCGAGATCGGCCTGCTCTGCCTTGGCAAAATTGCCCAGCACATGCGGTGTCACGCGGTCCTTGTGGCCGGGGTGGCCGATGCCGATGCGGACGCGCGCATAGTTTTGGCCGACATGGGAATCGATGGAGCGTAGGCCGTTGTGGCCGGCCGCGCCGCCGCCCTGCTTCACCTTCACGCGGAAGGGATCGAGGTCGAGTTCGTCGTAGAAGACGGTGAGCGCGGCCGGCTCCAGCCGGAAGAAGCGCAGCGCTTCTCCGACACTGCGGCCGCTTTCGTTCATGAAGGTCATCGGCTTCAACAGAAGAAGCTTTTCGTCGCCCAGCCGGCCCTCGCAAGCGAGGCCCTGAAAGCGGGCCTTCCAGGGCGAGAAGCGGTGTTCGGCGGCGACGGCATCCACCGCCATGAATCCGATGTTGTGGCGATGCTGGGCATATGCCGGGCCGGGATTGCCCAGCCCGGCATAGACAAGCATCAGGCCGTTGCTTCGCCTTCGGCCTCGGCGGCGTCTTCGGCGCTGCGCAGGCCGGATGGCGCGACAATGGTGGCAAGCGTGAAATCGCGCTCGATGACCGTTTTCGCGCCTTCGGGCAGTTTCACGACCGAAATGTGGATGGAATCACCAACATCGAAGCTGGAGACATCGCATTCGAGCTGCTCGGGGATCTGGTCTGCAGGGCACTTCAGCTCGACTTCGTGGCGCACGATGTTGAGCACGCCGCCGCGCTTCAGGCCGGGCGAGATGCCTTCGTTGATGAACTTCACCGGCACTTCGACAGTGACGAGCGCACCCTTGGTGATGCGCAGGAAATCGACGTGAATCGGCCGATCCGATACGACATGGAATTGCACGTCGCGCGGCAGCGTGCGGTGCGTCTTGCCATCGAGGGCAATTTCCACAACAGAATTCATGAAGTGTCCGGAGGAAAGCTGCTTCACAAGCAGCTTCTCTTCCACATGAATGGTTTGGGCAGGTTCCTTGCCGCCATAGATAACGGCCGGAACCCGGCCTTCCCGCCGCACCGACCGAGAGGCTCCCTTGCCAGCCCGGTCGCGTGCTTCGGCGGGGAGCGAAAGCACATCAGACATCATATTCTCCAATAGAACACCGCCCGACGCCTCCAGGGGTGCGCCGGGTCGGGAGGCTCCCTTAGCGGCAGCGCCTGAATTGCACAAGCGCCGGTCTTGCTGCCCGATTGAGCAAAGCTCCGAAAACTGCTTTCGGGCCATGGCCCAAAAAAGGACAACAGGAGGTATAACCATGAATTTCGATCACGCATTCGCGGCGTTTGCTGGTGCTGCGACGGCTGCATCCAGCACACGCGCCGATGCATTTCGTTGCCTGGACGGGCATATTTTCATGGCGGACGCGAAGTGCCTGGTTGGCGCTATTGAAAATCGCTTGCAGCAAGCGCGACTCTTGAATACCTGCTCCTGATAATCGTATGCAATACCAGCTTCGGGGGCCTTCACGTGCGTTTTCAGATCCTGTTTCGAATGACCAGTGCAACCCTGCCGCTAATGCTGGCAGTTGCATGTCCGGTGTGGGCAGCGGAAGTTGCGGCGCCAACATCAGACGCCGCCGAGCTGGCGCTCGATGCCGGGGCGAACGCAGCCGGCGCCGACATCATCGTCATCGGCTCGCCCGACCGATTGCTGCAAATCCCGGGCAGCGGTGCCGTTATCACGGCGCAAGACCTCGCCCGCTCGCTGCCACTATCGGTCAACGAGGCGTTGCGCCAAGTGCCCGGCCTGTTTCCACGGGACGAGGAGGGCATTGGCCTCCGACCCAATATTGGCGTGCGCGGGCTGAACCCGACCCGCTCCAGCAAGGTCCTGTTGCTCGAAGACGGCATTCCGCTCGCTTTCGCTCCTTATGGTGACAATGCCAGCTATTATCACCCGCCACTCGAACGCTTCGAGCGCATCGAGGTGTTGAAAGGCGCGTCGCAGATCCGCTTCGGTCCGCAGACCATCGGCGGTGTGGTGAACTATATCACCCCGGATGCGCCGGCTGAATTGATGGCGCGTCTCACTGGAAGCTACGGCTCGCGGGACACAGTGGTGGCCGACGCGATGATCGGTGGTCCGCTGATCGGCGGCCGGGTGCTGTTGCATGGCAATCTGAAGCAATCCGACGGCTCGCGCGAAAACCAGCGCCTGCGGTTCACCGACATCTCCGCAAAGGCGGAGTGGGATCTTGGCGAGCG
>JBBRKH010000339.1:0-2497 GCA_038217965.1 Sphingomonadales bacterium
TCGTCCAACAGTCGAGGAATGGGGCGGCAAAGTCGGCGCTCTAATCGACCCAGACGGCACTCTCCTGCGCCTGATCCAGGAGCCAGATTGATTGCTTGGCTGCTTGACCTGCCTTTGAGAAACCAGACATTCGCCTAACCACCCACTTCCAGCCGTTCAGTCGCTCGATCGTTGGGCACCAAATGTTAGGTTTTCACTGCTAGATCCGCGCCGACGTTCCTTCGATAAGGGCGCCGGAGAAGCTGCGGACCTCAGGTGGCAGATCGGGGTTTTCGATCCGGTCGATCAGCATTGTCACCGCAGCGTCCGTCATCCTTCGCACCGGCTGGCGAATGGTCGTCAGCTGGTAGCTGGGCCAGGCAGCCGGGCCGACGCCGTCGAAGCCGACGATCGAGAGTTCCGCCGGCACATTCAGTCCGAACACATGGCGGGCACTGTCGAGCGCGCCGATAGCCATGAGGTCGTTCGCGCAGACGATCGCATCCGGGCGGGTCTTTGCCGATAGCAGCGCGGTTGCCGCGGCACCGCCGCTTTCGTGATCGAAGTTGCCCGGCACGATCCGGGGCACGATGCCATGCCGCTCCAGCGCCAGCCGGGCACTCTCCACCCGCTCGTTGCTCACGAAGCTGTCGGAAGGGCCGGCGATGATTGCGAAACGCTTGTGGCCTTTGGCGCACAGCCGCTCGATCAAAAGCCGTTCCCCGCCGGCGGAATCGCAATGGACGCTGGCGACGGGATCGGATTCGCCGATCCGGTTGTACAACACCACCGGCACGCCGTGCCGGTCGAACTGCGCCAGTTGGGCCGGAGACAGCCTGGCAGCGGCAATCACGCCGTCGACCCGATAGCGCCACACCTGGTCCAGCGCGCGCCCGACATCGCTTTCCGCCTGCAGCGCGAACAACAGCACGCGGATTCCATTGGCATCGAACCGCTGGGTGAGTTCGGCCAGCACCTGCGGATAGTGGAGGTTGGTGAGGTTGGAAATCAGGATGGCAACCAGATTCGACCGCTTGGTAATCAATCCGGACGCCATTGCATTGGGCTGATAGCCGAGCGTCGCGGCTGCCTTCAGGACCCGCTTGCGCA
The DNA here is from genome assembly GCA_038217965.1 of Sphingomonadales bacterium. GTDB lineage: Bacteria > Pseudomonadota > Alphaproteobacteria > Sphingomonadales > Sphingomonadaceae > Sandaracinobacteroides. The sequence goes on from JBBRKH010000339.1 coordinate 1,090, forward strand.
TCTCGGGCGAAATGCTGCCGCCGGGCCTGAAACAGCGGGACACCGCCGACTGGGATACTTTGGCAAGCTGGGCCACATCATAGGAGGTGGCGCGGTGGGGACCGTCTTTGGGGGGTATCTCGCCAATTTCTTTCATAAGGCAATCCTACAAACTCTGTGACCGGTGCCAACAAATTTGTTTCAAGCGCATCGCCATGCGGGCCATATGCCCTGTGCCAGCATGGCCTCCCGGGGAGGCATCGGTTGTGATTTCGCATGCAATCCCCTTACAGAGAGTCGACGCGCTGTTGTCGCGGGGAGTAACCAGATGCAGCCTTTGTCGTCTACTGCGCTTTCTGTTCCTGCCAGCGGTATCCGGGCCGTGGCGAACCTGGCGATCGGTCGCCCGGGCGTGATCAGGCTGGAGATCGGCGAACCGGATTTCGATACGCCGGCGCACATCGTGGAAGCGGCGCACCGAGCAGCGCGCGACGGCTTCACGCGCTATACGGAATCGAAGGGGCTCCTGTCACTGCGGGAAGCGATCTCGGACAAGCTTGCAAGGGTGAACGCCATAGTTTGCCCGCCGGACCGGGTGATCGTTACGCACGGCGCGCTGTCGGGTCTCTGCTCGACGGCGTTTGCCCTGCTGTCGCCCGGTGACGAAATGCTTATACCCGATCCGGGCTGGCCCAACTGGGCGATGATGATACGGCTGGCCGGGGGTGTGCCGGTCCCGTATCCATGTCCGGCCAATGCGGGATTCATGCCGGATCTCGATCGCCTGGAGCGGCTCGTTTCACCGCGGTCCCGGGCGATCCTTGTGAATTCGCCCTCGAACCCCACCGGGGCCGTGCTCGGACCTGCCTGGGTACAGGCGATACTGGAATTTGCGCGACGCCACGACCTGTGGGTCGTCTCCGACGAGTGCTATGATGAAATCGTGTTCGAGGGCACCGCGCCCAGCCCGGCCGCGCTCGATCCGGAGGGGCGTGTCATCACCTTGCACAGCTGTTCCAAGACTTACGCGATGACGGGCTGGCGGATCGGCTATGCCAGCGCCCCGCCACCAGTCGCGGCACTTCTGGCGACTTTGCAGCAGCCGCTGCTGGGGAATGCGTCGTCTGTGGCGCAGAAGGCGGCCGAGGCAGCGCTGTCCGGGCCGCAGGACTGTGTCGTCCGGATGCGCGAGGCCTATCGCGCGCGGCGGGACATCTTCGTGCGGCTGATGGCCGACGCGGGGCGCGCCTTCCCGCCCCCTGCGGGCGCCTTCTATGCCATGCTGCCGCTGCCCGACAGCGTCGGCAGTTCGACAGCATTCGCGATGCACCTGCTGCAGCAGCATGGCATTGCCGTTGCCCCGGGCGATGCCTTCGGCGCGGGTGGCGCGGGGCATGTGCGGCTGGCGCTCTGTGTTGACGAAGCCACG
>JBBRKH010000340.1:0-2496 GCA_038217965.1 Sphingomonadales bacterium
GGCCGCCGAGACCGACATGGGCACCTGGCCGGCGGCATTCGGCACCGGCGAAGGGCGCCGGGCAGTGGTGGACCAGCGGAAAACCTTCTGGACCGGCAAGCTGCGTCACCTGATGGCAGACGGCAGCCTGGTGGACAGCCCGCTGCCCGACGATGCCGATTTCCGCTTCATCGCCAACATTGGCGCCAATGGAGCAGCCGGAGGCCCGCGCGCCTATGCCCTGCTGCGCACCGATTTCAACGGCATCGCCAAGGGCAGCCTTGTCTCCTACGCGGTGCCCAACACCGGCAATCTCGGCACGGTGGAACGCGTGATCACGCCGGGCGAAACCCAGGCCATCAGCGAGGTCGATGCGTCTGGCAAGGCCATCTATGTCGCTCTGCTGGACAATGTTGCGGCCAAGCTGCTGCGCTTCTCGCCGGGCCCGGTAACTGGCAACGGCCCCGGCCTGCAGGTTGCCGAAGTCGCCATTCCCGCCAATTCGGCGCTCGCTCTGGTCGCCACAGACGACGCCGACACCGTTTACGCCAATGTGCAGAGCTTCACCGAGCCGTCCCGCCTGATGAAGGCGGTGGACGGGGGCGCGGCCACCACGCTGGCGTCGGCCCCGGCCTTCTTCGACGGTGCGAAATTCGAAGTCGCGCAACGCTTTGCGACTTCGAAGGATGGCACGAAAATCCCCTACTTCGTCGTCCGCCCCAAGGGCGCCACCGGCCCGTTGAAAACCCTCTACTGGTCCTATGGCGGCTTCGAAATCCCGCTCACGCCAGCCTACGCCGCGCCCGACGTGCAGATGTGGCTGGAAGCCGGCAACCAGTATGTCGTGGGCAACATCCGCGGCGGCGGCGAGTTCGGCCCGCGCTGGCACCAGGCCGCCCTGCTGGAAAAGCGGCAGAACAGCTATGACGATCTGCACGCGGTCGCCGAAGATGTGAAGGCGAAGGGCATGGCCTCGTCGATCGCGGTGCATGGCCGCTCCAACGGCGGGCTGATGGCAGCAGTTGCCTACACCCAGCGGCCCGATCTTTATGATGCCGCCCTTGTCGGCGTCCCGCTGGCCGACATGAAGCGCTATCACCTGCTGCTCGCCGGCGCGTCGTGGATGGCGGAATATGGCAATCCCGACACCAGCGACTGGGAGTTCATGCGGACATACAGCCCCTATCAGAACATCCGCAAAGGCGCGGATTATCCCCGCGTGTTCTTCTACACCTCCACCAAGGATGATCGGGTCCACCCCGCCCACGCGCGGAAAATGGCAGCCGAAATGCAGGCGCAGGGCCACCCGATCTACTATTACGAGAATATCGATGGCGGCCACGCCGGCGTCGCCAATCTGAAGGAAAGCGCCTATCGTTCGGCGCTGATGCTCGCCTATCTCAACCGCGAGCTGAAATGACCGTTTACCCGGAGCTTCCGGGCTTCGATTTGGGGGCCTTTGTGCTGGCAACGCTGGCGGAGGATCTGGGCGGCACGGCGGATGCTGCGCGCGATGTGACCGCGAGCGCCTGCCTGCCCGCTGACGCCGAACTGTTTGCGGTGCTTGCCACGCGTGAGCCGGTTGTGCTGGCCGGGCTGTCGCTGGCCAAGCTGTTTTTCCGCGCACTGGACCCGGCCTGCCATGTCACGCCGATGTTCAATGACGGGGTGCATGTGCCTGCCGGCACCCAATTGATGCACGTAAGAGGCAAGGCCCGCGCGCTGCTGGCAGCCGAGCGCTCGGCGCTCAACACGGTGCAGCACCTGACCGGAATTGCCACGCTGACGCGCGCCTATGCAGACGCCATCGCCGGGACCGGCGCCACCTTGCTCGATACGCGGAAAACGCTGCCCGGAATGCGGCATCTGGCAAAATATGCCGTGCGGATGGGCGGTGGCACCAACCACCGCATGGGGCTGTGGGACGCGGCGATGGTGAAGGACAACCACATCGCAGCCGCCGGAGGAGTCAAGCAGGCGGTCGCAGCCTGCAAGATGGCCGGTCTTCGCAACATCACGGTGGAGGTCGACCGACTCGACCAGATCGTGCCCGCACTCACCGCCGGCGCCGATCGCCTGCTGCTGGACAACATGGCGCCATCGATGCTGCGCGAAGCGGTGGCGCTGGTGGCCGGGCGGGTTCCAACCGAAGCATCCGGAGGCGTCAGCCTGGAGACCATCCGCGCGATTGCCGAAACCGGCGTGACCCACATCTCGGTCGGCCGCATCACACAGAGCGCGCCGGCAGCCGATATCGGGATGGATTTTTCAGGCTGAATTCACCTGGTCTGCCGCCCACGGCTGTGCCCTGAGCACGGTATCCTTCTGCCCGCGCGCCTCGAAGCGCGGTCGCATGAATGAATACCAGAACCAGTCCTTCGCGGAAGCCGGAGTGGCATGATACAGGACTCGCTCCCGCAGCGTCCATCGCACGCCGCCACGGTCCTCCCGGCGGGTCGAGGGCTCCACCCACAACCGGGTCGAATAGCGGATCTGCCCCTGCTTCATCAAACGGTG
>JBBRKH010000341.1:0-2488 GCA_038217965.1 Sphingomonadales bacterium
CGATGCCGGGAAGCCCTCGCCCCAGGGCCGAACCGGCGGCGTGACTTCCGCCGCGCGCGGCGTGGCACCCGGCGTGAACACGCGCGGCACGGGTGAAATCTCGCCTTCGCGGTTAAAACGGCCGCCGATGATGTTGATGGCGCTGACCAGCCAGGCGACCAGATTGCCCTGCCCCGCCATTTCCGGCCCGGTGCCGGTGGAAACCGCGCCTTTCCTGGCGCTGCCGAAGATGCGCGCTGCCGCCACGATGTCTGCGGCCTGCACCCCGGCGCGGGTCGCCGCCAGCTCTGGTGTAAACGGCTCCACCGCGCGCGCGAAGGCGGATAGGTCGCCCACATGCTGCTGGCAGAAGGCCCGGTCGAACAGGCCTTCCTTCAGCATGACATTGGCAATTGCCGCCAATGCGGCCGCATCCTCGCCGGGCTTCACCTGCAGGTGCAGGTGGGCGAGCTTTGCAACATCGGTTTCTCGCGGATCGATGACGACGAGCTGCAGCCCTTTGGCCAACCGGTCGCGCAGCCGGCGCGACGGGGAAAAGGGCGGCACGCCACCGGGCGGCGCATAGTGCGAAACCAGCGGATTGTTGCCGACGAAGATGCAGGCGTCTGCATCGGAGAAGCTGTGGATGCCGCCGCCCCACTGGCCCATCCGCATGGTGGTATACACCTTCGCCGGCTGGTCGAGCGTGACCGAGGTGTAGAAATTGCGCGTGCCGACGCCCTTGGCAAAGCCGAGCGCCGCACCGAGCCCGGCGCTGTTCTGAAAGGCATAAGTGCCGCAATAGACCGCAATGCTGTGCGGGCCGTGCGCATCGAGGATCGTCCGCAGCCGCGCTGCAATGTCGGTCAGCGCCAGTTCGCTCGTTGCAGGCACAAATCCATCGGCGGTGCGCCGCTGGTGCATCGTGAGCCTGGTCGGGTGATTGTGCGCTTCGGCGAGCTGGCGGCCCTTCTGGCAGGTGTATCCGCCATAAACCGGATCATCCGCGTCGCCCCGAACGGCTACCACCCTGTCACCAGCTGTATCCACCAGCATGGCGCAATTGGCGTGGCAGAAACGGCAGAAGCTGGGCTGCGTCTTGACTGGCAGGCTGATGTTCATGTGGCTCTCCCTGGACACAGATAGAACCATGTGGCGGACACACTGGCGACTGTCAGATTGCAAAGGTCCGCGCTATGGTGGTGCGATGACAGCCGTTTCCTCCGCCGCCCGCATATCGGCTGGCCTTGTCGCATATTGCGCCGCTGCGGCGCTCGTGCTGCAGTATATGCTGCTGCGCGACAGTTTCGCGGCGGTCGGTCAAGGGTCGCTTGCGGCATTGTCGAGGTTTCTCGGCTTCGCAGGTCGCCGCACCGCACGGCTGAAATTCGCATGACCGGCATCTACGACCATGTCCCCAACCGCAGGGCGCTGATCGACCGGCGGCAGGTGGCAAGCATCATCGCGGCCGGGCTGGAAGGTGCGCCGGGCGAAGGCCGGCGCCATGCGGTGGCATCGGTGCTGAAAGTGGCGCTGGAACAGGGCCGCGCCGAAATGCAGCGCCGCATAACCGAAGCGCCGGGACGCGGGCTTGAACATGCCGCCGCGCAATGCTTCCTGACCGACCAGATTCTGCGCCTCGCCTATGATGCCGCCACCCAGCAACTGTATCGGCTGGACAACCCGACCGTGGGCGAGCGCATCGCGCTTGCGGCGGTCGGCGGCTACGGGCGCGGCGAGATGGCGCCGTTTTCCGATGTGGACATCATGTTTCTTGCCCCGCTCAAGGCCACGCCCTGGGTGGAGCAGGTGGTTGAATCCATTCTCTATATCCTGTGGGACCTCGGCCTGAAAGTGGGGCACAGCACGCGCACGCCGGATGAGATGATCCGCATGGCGAAATCCGACCTCAGCGTGAAAACCGCGCTGCTGGAGGCGCGCTATCTTTGGGGTGACCAGCTGCTCTACGATGAGGCGCGCAGCCGGTTCCAGCGCGATATCGTGGCCGGCGAGGCGCGCGAGTTCATCGCCCAGAAGCTGGCCGAGCGCGACGAGCGCCACAAGCGCATGGGTGATAGCCGCTACATGGTCGAGCCCAACATCAAGGAGGGCAAGGGGGGCCTGCGCGACTTGCAGACCCTGTTCTGGATCGGCAAGTTCGCTCTGCAGGCGGAAAGCAGTGCCGAGCTGGTGGAAAAGGGGCTGTTCACCCCGGCGGAATACCGCCAGTTCCAGCGCGCGCTGAACCATCTGTGGGCGGTGCGCATCAATCTGCACGATCTCTCGAACCGCGCAGAGGAACGGCTCACCTTCGACGTGCAGCGCGAGCTGGCGGCCCGTATGGGATACAGCGAGCGGCCCGGCTCCGCCCCGGTCGAGCGTTTCATGCGGCACTATTTCCTGACCGCCAAGCAGGTCGGCAGCCTGACCGCGCTGTTCCTCGCGCATCTGGAGGAGCGTTTCTCCCGCACCGCATGGATGCCACGCATCACCCGGCGCCCAAGCCGGC
>JBBRKH010000342.1:0-2473 GCA_038217965.1 Sphingomonadales bacterium
GGTAATCTAGCGCGCACCGGATTGCCGGCGGAGCAGATTGTTGCCGACGCACGAAGCTGGGAGCCGGAGGCGCTTTTCGATGCCATCCTGCTCGATGCACCGTGCTCGGCCACGGGCACCTTCCGCCGCCATCCCGATACCCTGCATCTGAAAGCCGCACTCGATCTCGGGCCGCTGCAGGGGATGCAGCGCGCGCTTTTGGCACGGGCTGCTGCATGGCTCAAACCCGGTGGCTTGCTGGTGAGTGCAGTCTGCTCGCTGGAACGCGGCGAGGGCGAAGATGCGCGCGAAGCCTTGCTGGCAGGCACCGGGTTGGTGGCAGACCCGGTGGAGCCGGAAGAGCTGCCCCAAGGCCTGGCGCCGGACGCGGACGGAGCCGTCCGCACCCTTCCAGGCCTTTGGTCAGACGCGGGCGGCGCGGACGGCTTCTATATCTTTCGAGCAACAAAGGCGCAAAGCGCCACCCGGCCAGGTTGACCTGCCCGGCCGGAAAGCATGCTAGCGGCAGTAGCCGTTGCCCCTGTCCAGCTCCCTTCCCAGAATTGCGCCGAGCGTGCCGCCGATGATGCTGCCGACGCGTCTGTCGCCCGATTGCGCCAGTATGTTGCCGAGTGTGCCGCCGGCAACTGCGCCGACGATCGCGCCGGTCGTGCCATCGTTGCGGCGGCACTGGATGCGACCATTGTTGCCATACCAGTAGTTGCCGGCCTGATAGGCCGGCGGGCGGCCATAAGTGGCATTGCCATAAAAGCCGCCGTCATAAGGTGCGCGGCTGTAGCTGCCGTCATAAGGTGCTCGGCTGTAGCCGCCGTTGTAGGGTGCGCGGCTGTAGCCGCTGTCATAGGGTGTGCGGCTGTAGCTGCCGTTATAGGGTGCGCGGCTGTAGCGCCCGTTATAGCTGTGCGCACGCGCCGCATCGCGATAGCCTTTCGCATAGGCCCGGCGCTCATCGCGCCAGTCGTCACGCCTGTCTGCGCGGCGATCACGGCGCGCATGGGCGCGCCATGCGTCGCGATTGTCGCGCCACTCGCCGCGGTGATCCTCCATGTGATGGCCGTATCGGTTGCCGCGATTGTCATCGTCATAGGCAAGTGCCGGCGTGCTTGTCGCAAGAACAGCCAGTGCGGCTGCTGCAATCATCTGACGGATGCCGATCATGTGTCCGATCCTTCCAGCCTTCCGGCGCACAAACTGCTCCGGCACTGACTCCAGAATGCGATCATGCCGGTGAAACAAATCTGAAGCAAAAGTTCATTTCCGGTTCACGCTTTTCGCATGCTAGGCCGCTGCCATGGTCTGGAAATCCATATTCGTCGCTTGCGCCGCCTTCGGCATCGGCAGCATGGCGGCGCTCTATGCAGCCGGCCCGATGCTTGGCCAGGGCCCTGTCTCGCCGCTCGCTGTCTCCAGCGCCGAAGTGCCGCTCAATCGCCTCGATCCGGCGGCAATCGATGTTGGCGCGCTGCGCTACATGGGCGGGATCGTGCTGCGGTCGGCCAACCGGCAGTTCGGCGGCATCTCGGCAATTGCCTGGAATGAAGACTGCGACCGCCTGCTGGCAGTGAGCGACACCGGCAACTGGCTCATTCTCGCTCCCCGGGAAGCAGCGGAGAAGCTCATCGGCATCGGCGGCGCCTGGATTGCACCGATCCTCGATCCGTCGGGCGCAGCGCCCCGCACGAAGCAGCAGGCCGACGCCGAAAGCCTCGCGGTACGCGGCGATGACGTGTTCGTGGGATTCGAAATGGATCATCGCCTGCAGCAGTATCGCAAAGTCAGTGCCTGCCGCCCGGAAAGCCTGGCCATGTCGGCGGTTGCAATCCATCGTCCGCAGCCGATTGCGCAATGGCCACGAAACGGCGGCGCGGAAGCAGCGGAAGCAGCCGGAAGCCGGATTTTCCTGCTGTCGGAATCCCATCCCGGGCCTTCGGGCGGGCGTGCCGCCGTGCGCTGGACACCGGAGACGGACCAGAGCCTGCCGTTCAGCTATCTGCCACCGGACGATATGGATCCCACGGGTATGGCAGCGCGCAATACAGGTGATACCAGCAGCCCGATGCTGGTGCTGCACCGCCGCGTCTCCGTGCTGGGCGGCTTCGTGGCGGTCATAGCGGAGGCGGATCTCGCATCCGCCAGCGCGCAATCGCCAGCCACCGCGCGCGTGCTGGCACGGCTGCAATCGCCACTGGTCGTTGACAATATAGAAGGGATCACCGTCCGCAGGGAGGGTGACCGCCGGTTCATCTATCTGGTGTCGGACGACAATTTCAACCGCTTCCAGCAGACCCTGCTGCTCAAATTCGAGCTGCTGGACAAACGTGAGCGCTAGAGCAGCGTTCTGGTTCCACCAGAACGGCCGCTCTATTTCCTTGTTTTTCCGCACGAATTTCCGTCCAAATGAATTCATTTGAACGGAACATGCTCTAGGCGCTGGCGATTTCGCCGGCCTGCTTCTTGGCAATTTCACGCTTGA
>JBBRKH010000343.1:0-2445 GCA_038217965.1 Sphingomonadales bacterium
TGATGCAGCGCCAGGTAAGTATTCGCCAGCGTCTGCGCTTCCACACCCTGCGAGGCGTCCACCACCAGCAGTGCGCCTTCGCAGGCCGCGAGGCTGCGGCTCACCTCATAGGCAAAGTCCACATGCCCCGGCGTGTCCATCAGATTGAGCACATAATCCAGGCCATCGCTCGCCCGATAATCCAGCCGCACGGTCTGCGACTTGATGGTAATGCCGCGCTCTTTCTCGATGTCCATATTGTCGAGCACCTGCTCGCTCATTTCGCGCGCGGTCAGGCCGCCGGTCTCCTGGATCAGCCGGTCAGCAAGGGTGGATTTGCCATGATCGATATGGGCGATGATCGAAAAATTGCGGATTCTGGAAAGCTCGGTGGAAGGTTGCGTTGCCATCGCGCCGGATTACAGCAGCGCCGGGCAATGACAAGAGGAGCTTGGTCGCAGCCCGTCAGAGCGCAACCGCCAGCGCAGAGCGATCCACCGTGATCCACCACTGCGGCGGAACGCCCCTGCACGCATCCATCACGGAGCGTTCGGCCCGCACGAAGGCTTTACCCGTCCACGCCCAGCGATCGATGCTGCCGCAGTCGCTCACGCCGCGCCCCTTGGTCAGACCGCCCAGCGTGCGATAGCGAGCATCGAAATCGGCATTCGTCACCCCTTCGGCAAGCTCACCCAAAACCGGCTGCGCGGTTGCAGCTTTGCCATCGCGCACCAGAAACGCCCGCTGGACGAGATTATAGGCCCCGCTGTCGCATTCCAGCAGGATCAGCGTGGTGCTAGCATCCAGTGGAGTCGCTGCATCCGTGGGCTTGTCCACCGGATCGCAATCCATGCCGGCAAGCGCGCCCTGCTTCCGGACGGCGCCGGCAAGCGAAAGCGGCGCCGGGGCGGTGCGCAGGCCGGAATAGGGAAGCAGCGTCGGCCGGATAACAGCGGCAGCGTCATCGGCTTTGCGGCCCTGGCGCACAAAAGCCCCTTTGGTTCCGAGGCGCCTTTGCGCGTCATCCACAAACAGCAGCGCCGCAGACGCTCCAGCCAGAGGCACAGCGCCCAGGGCCTTGCCATCCTGCGATGCCTCCGCCCGCCTTCCAGCCGCAAGAGCCCGGGCAACAGCCAGTGCATCGCCATCGTCCCATCGGGCTGAATCCGTATCGGGCAGCACGCGTGCCTCAAACAGTTTTCCATCGATTGTCAGCTTCAGCAGGCCTGGCTGCATCCCTTCGGCCACTGTGAGGCGCACCGTGAGTTGCCCTGAGGGGCCAGAATCCCGGTCAATCACCATCATCAGTCCATCAGGCACACCCTGTGGCGGAAGGGCGACCGCCCGGCAGCGCTTCGCCTGATCGCATCCCGCCATCCAGTCTTTCCAGAGACTTGGATCAGAAGCTGCGGCCGGGCCGGCAATCGCACCTGCGAAAGCCAGCCCGGCCAGACAGCGCTTGGCCCATTTCAGCGGAAGGCCCTCAACTCGCAGGACGGGGCACCGCATCACCGCCGAAATCATCGCGGCGCTTGCCGGATGTCGGCAGGCCGGAGACGCCGCCGGTGCCGAGCGGTGGCAGCTTCGCCGCCGCATCGGGCCGATTCACGCCTTCCCCGGCGATCACCCGGCGGATTTCCTCTCCGGAAAGCGTTTCATATTCGAGCAGTGCCTGCGCGACGGCTTCCAGCTCGTTGGCGTGATCGGTGAGCAGCTGTCTGGCGCGATCATAGCCCATCATCACAATGCGCTTCACTTCCTCATCGATAAGCTGCGACGTTTTCTCGCTCATATTCTGCTGCCGGCTTACCGAGTGGCCGAGGAACACCTCTTCCTGGTTTTCAGTGTATTGCAGAGGCCCGAGCTTTTCCGACATGCCCCATTGCGTGACCATCGCCTTGGCAAGATTGGTGGCCATCTGGATGTCGGACGATGCGCCGGAGGTTACCTTGTCGTGCCCGAAGATCAGCTCTTCGGCGACCCGGCCGCCCATCGCCACCGAAAGGTTCGCGTACATCTTGTCCCGGTGGAAGGAATAATTGTCCCGCTCCGGCAGCCGCATGACCATGCCGAGCGCGCGACCGCGTGGGATGATTGTCGCCTTGTGGATCGGGTCGGATGCCTGCTCGTGAATGGAGACGACGGCATGACCAGCCTCATGATAGGCGGTCAACTTCTTCTCATCCTCGGTCATGACCATGGACTTGCGCTCGACGCCCATCATCACCTTGTCTTTCGCATCCTCGAATTCCTGCATGGCAACCAGCCGCTTGTTGCGGCGGGCGGCGAGCAGGGCGGCCTCGTTCACCAGATTGGCGAGATCGGCGCCGGCAAAGCCGGCCGTCCGAGCCGCGACCTTGCGCAAATCGACCGCGGCGTTGAGTTTCACGTCGCGGACGTGAATCTTGAGCACTTCCTCCCGCCCCTTGACGTCAGGCTTGTCGACCAGCACCTGCCGATCGAAGC
>JBBRKH010000344.1:0-2433 GCA_038217965.1 Sphingomonadales bacterium
TTCAGGGCAATGAGCCCGATGATGATCGCTACGTCTGTCCAGGGGAACATGGTCTTCGGCCTTATGCAGGCTCGCGCGCCTTTGCTCAAGCGTTGCGACGGAACCCGCGCGGGGGCAAACGGTTCCAATGGCATCGGGCCAGCCGCCCGCTCGTCAATCGCCGCCTCCGGAGAACCCCATGACCACAGATATTCGCAACAAACCCGCCCGCGCCACTGCCTTGGCCACTGCGCTCGCTTCGCTGCTGCTGCTGACCAGCGCCTGCGCCACCAACCCGGAAACCGGCGAGCGTGGCATCACCCGCGGCGGCAAGGGAGCGCTTGCCGGCGGCGCCGGCGGCGCACTGCTGGGCGCGCTTATCGGCGGCGACACCGGCGCTTTGATCGGTGCCGGCGTCGGCTCCATCGCCGGTGGCGCCGTTGGCGGCTACATGGACAAGCAGGAGCGCGAGCTGCGCTCCGCAACCGCCAACACCGGCATCGAAGTCTCCCGCCAGGGCGATGAAATCACCCTCAATCTGCCCGATGCGATCAGCTTTGATTTCAATTCAGCCGCCGTCCGCCCGGAATTGCGCGCCGAGCTGCAACAGGTTGCCTCTGTGCTCACCAACTATCCGTCCACGGTGATCGGCATCTATGGCCACACCGACAACGTCGGCAGCCTCGCCGTCAACCAGCGCCTTTCGGAACAGCGCGCCGAATCGGTTTCGGGCAGCCTGCAGACCTTCGGGGTGCCGCAGGCCCGCATGCAGCGAAGCGGTTTTGCCTACAACCAGCCGATTGCGAGCAACGCGACGGAAGACGGCCGCGCGAAGAATCGCCGGGTGGAAATCCGCATCGTCCCGGTCACCGATCAGCAAATCAAGGGCTGACGGCAAAGGTCCTGACCCTAGCGCAACCCCGCCTCGATCGCGTCTATGTCATCGTCCGAAAGGCCGAAATGATGCCCCACTTCGTGCACCAGCACATGGGTGACCAGATGCTCCAGGCTGTCTTCGCCGTTCGCCCACTCGTCCAGCAGCGGTCGGCGATAGAGGAAGATGGTCGGCGGAAGCGCGCCTGTCTCGTCGGCGCCGGGATGGCCGACATGGTGCCCCCAATACAGCCCCAGTATGTCGAACGGCGTGTCCAGCTCCATTGCCTCGATCACCTCGTCATCGGGAAAATCCTCGATGCGCAGCAGCACATCGGCGAGATGCCGGCGAAACAGCGCGGGCAATTGCTCGGCCGCTGCTTGCGCCAGCCGGTCGATATCGGCGAGGGTGGGAGCCATCAGGGCCATTGCCCCATCTAGTCGAAGGAAATGTCATGGTCGAGACGCTTGCCCACGCCGAGCGCGCCGCGCTTGCAATGGATTTGCCGAACTGGGTGCTGGACGGCGAGCACCTGCGGCGCAGCTTCAAGTTCGCCGATTTCGTGCAGGCGTTCGGCTTCATGACAAGGGTCGCCCTGCTTGCCGAAAAGGCGGACCACCATCCGGAATGGTCGAATGTCTACAATCGGGTGGAAATCGGCCTTACAACGCATGATGCCGGCGGCCTTTCTTCCCGCGATGTGGCGCTGGCCAAAGCAATCGATGCGCTCGTGGTGCAATAGCGGCAGTCTGTCGCGCCTCTGATTGCGGAGAGGTTGGCATCCGCGCCGCGCCCCCGACCTTGGAAGCGCCGCACGCTCGCGGCATGTCATCACGAGGCTCCCCCATGAAATCCATGCTCACCATCACGCTTGCCACAATCGCTGCCACATTCGCCGTCCCGGCAGCCGCAATGCACCATGAGGCCAAGAAGGATATCGTCGACACGGCGGTGGCTGCCGGCCAGTTCAAGACGCTGGCCGCCGCACTTGGCGCGGCCGGCCTCGTCGATACGCTGAAGGGCCCCGGCCCGTTCACCGTGTTCGCGCCCACCGATGCGGCCTTTGCAAAGCTTCCAGCCGGCACGGTCGCGACCCTGCTGAAGCCGGAAAACAAGGCCAAGCTGACGTCGATCCTCACTTACCATGTGGTGCCGGCCAAGGCGCTTGCAGCAGATGTCGCCGGCAAGCAGTCGCAGGTTGCCACCGTCAACGGCGCCAAGCTGTCGATCGACGGCCGCAACGGCGTGAAGGTCAACACCGCAACCGTCACCACCGCCGACGTCAAGGCCTCCAACGGCGTGATCCATGTGATCGACACCGTGCTGATGCCGCCGGCGCAGTAACACTCAAGGAGGGGGCGCCTCGCAGCGCCCCCGTTCCTTGTCCGGGCGCCATCCGGATGGCGCTGTCTTATCGGGCGCCATCCGGATGGCGCCTTGTTATCTGGGCGCCATCCGGATGGCGCCGTCAATCCGCACGTCCTCGCCGTTGAAATAGGAATTTCGGCACATCTCCAGCGCCAGGCTGGCATATTCTTCCGGCAATCCCAGCCGCTTGGGGAACGGCACCGAAGCGGCCA
>JBBRKH010000345.1:0-2431 GCA_038217965.1 Sphingomonadales bacterium
GTGGCTGCACTGTTGCTGACGGGAGGACTTGTCGGCGTTGCGGCTGTTCCAGCGGGGCCGCTTCGAGCAGCGGGAGACCCGACCGACGGGCATAGCCATGGCGAAGAGGTCGGTGGCACCTCAGTTGCTGCGCAGAATAGACCACTGCGCTTGCCCGACGGGCGGATTTTTCTGCCCAAGCCCAGCCAGCGAATCCTTGGCATTCGCACCATTGTTGCAGAAGCCGGCAACGCGGTCGGGGTTCTACGACTTCCAGGCATAGTGGTCGCAGACCCTGCCCGCGACGCCCAGATTGCGACCGCGCTGGGCGGCCGGGTTGCGCCGATGGGCGGCGTCTTTCCATCGCTCGGCTCAGCCGTCAGGGTTGGCCAGCCGCTTTTGACGGTGATGCCGGCCCTGGATGCCGCGGCCGCTCAGGCCTCGGCCAGCGAGTTGCGGTCCCTTGATCGCGAAGTGGCGATTGCGGAGGCCGATTACCGCCGACTGCAGTCTCTGGACGGCGTGGTTGCGCGTGCGGAAGTCGATCGCGCGCGCCTGAACCGTGATGGGCTGCGCCAACAGCGCGCTGCAGCCGCACGGCCCGTCTCTTCAGCCGAGGTCCTGCGGGCGCCGGTTGCGGGCACCATCCGCAGGGTATTGGCGCGAGCGGGCGAGATAGCCGCACCTGGAACTGTTCTGATCGAAATTGAAGGGACCGGCACGTCCCGTATCGAGGTGCGCGGCACGGCTGCCATGGCCGCTCGTTCTGTCACTGCCGCACAGGCGATCACGGCGGGGAGCGTTGTTCTGCCGCTTCAGCCTGCAGGCCGATCGCCCGGTGTCTCTGGCGGTGTCGACACGCTGTTCTTCCGCCCGGCTAGCGGCGCACCGCTTCGAACCGGCGAGTTGGTTTCGGTCGACCTTCGACTGGAGGGTGGAGCTGAGCTTTTAGGAATCGCGTTGCCGGCAATGGCCCTCACACGAGACGGAACTGTGCCAGTCGTTTTCGTAAAGGAAACTCCTACTCGCTATGCGCCTCGCGTTGTGCGGGCAAGGCCGGTTGCTGGTGGTGCCATAATTGTGGAAGCTGGCCTCAAACCCGGCGAGCGCATTGTCACCGAGGGCGCGGCCCTTATCGCGCAGGTGCGCTGATGTTCGCACGCATCGTCGGCTTCAGCCTTGGAAACCGGCTGCTGGTGCTGGCGCTCGCGCTTGGCCTGGTAGTCTGGGGCTTGATCGCCGTTCGCCAGCTGCCGGTCGATGTGCTGCCCGATCTCAACCGCACCACCGTCACCGTGATGAGCGAGGCGCCGGGCCTTGCCGCCGAGGAGGTGGAGGCCCTGGTGACGGTGCCACTGGAAAGCGCGCTCGGCGGCTTGCCAGGCACTATCCGGATGCGCTCGTCCTCGGTCGCTGGGTTGTCGATCGTCTATGTCGATTTCGACTTCGGCGCCGAGGTGCTGGAAAATCGTCAGAAGGTCACCGAACGGCTGGCTGCGCTCGAGGCAAGCCTGCCGCCCGGCGTCACGCCCACGCTGGCCCCTGTTGCCTCCATCATGGGCGAGGTCATGTTGGTCGCGGTCACCGGCAAGAAACTGGATGCACTTGGGCTCCGCGAACTAGCGGATTTCACGGTTCGCCCCAAGCTTTTGGCCGTTTCCGGGGTGGCCCAGGTGATCCCCATCGGCGGCGGCCAGCGCCAGTATGTGGTGGCGCCGCGCCTGGAAGACATGGCGGCGCTGGGTGCAACGCTGGATGACATCAGTCGCGCAACGACGGGCTTTTCTAGGAATGCAGGCGGCGGCTTCCTCGAAGGCGACGGGCGCGAACTTCCCGTGCGGGCGGTGACTCGCTCAACGGACCCGGCTGTGCTTGCTGCCACGCCGGTCGAGACAGCCGATGGCCGCAACCTGCGGCTCGACCAGCTCGCCGATGTTTCCTTCGGCGCCAAGCCGCGCCGCGGCGATGCCGGGTTTCGTGGCGAGCCAGCCGTCATTCTATCGGTTTCGAAGCAGCCCGGTGCCGACACAGTCGCGCTCACCCGCGCCATCGAGGCAGCACTTGCCGATGCGCAGCGGACCATGCCTGCAGGCGTCCGGGTGGATCAGGTGCAGTTTCGCCAGGCCGATTTCGTGGAAACCTCGGTTACCAATGTACAGCAGGTGCTTCTGGAGGCTCTGATCGTCGTGGGCGTCGTTCTGTTCGCATTCCTATTGAATGCGCGCACGACCGCGATCTCTCTGGTGGCCATTCCGCTGTCTGTCTTGGCGACAGCTGTGGTGTTCAGCCTGTTCGGCATCTCAATCAACACCATGACCCTTGGCGGCATCGCGATCGCTATCGGGGAGCTGGTCGACGATGCGGTGGTCGACGTAGAAAACATCTTCCGCCGGCTGAGGGAGAATGCCGTTGAGGCCATACCGCGCCCGGTGCTGGAAGTGGTCGCGGCCGC
>JBBRKH010000346.1:0-2431 GCA_038217965.1 Sphingomonadales bacterium
CTACAACCAGACCAGACGCATCACGCTCGAAGCGGATTTGAACGGTGTCGAATTTGGCACCGCGCTGGCCGCCGTCAACAAGCTGCCGACGATGGCGAACATGCCGAGCGGCGTTCGCCAGGTGAAATTCGGCCAGGCCGAGATCATGGACGAGCTGGTGACAAACTTCATCGTTGCGGTCGTTTCCGGGGTCATACTGGTGTTTGCGGTGCTGGTGCTGTTGTACAAGCGGGTGCTGCCGCCAATCGTCAACATGGGGTCGCTGCTGCTGGCGCCGCTGGGCGCGGTGATCGCACTGATCCTCACCGGCCATGCGCTCACGATGCCGGTGTATATCGGGCTGCTGATGCTGTTTGGCATCGTCGCGAAAAACTCGATCCTGCTGGTGGATTTCGCGATCGAGGAGATGCGGCTCGGCGTGGACCGTGAAACCGCAATCATCGACGCCGGGCACAAGCGGGCCATCCCGATCGTCATGACGACGGTTGCGATGGTTGCCGGCATGCTTCCCATCGCACTCGGCCTGCACGGCGACTCCAGTTTCCGCGCGCCAATGGCGATTGCGGTCATCGGCGGGTTGCTTTTGTCCACAGTGCTCACACTGCTCATCGTTCCAGCCGGATTCACGCTGGCAGACGACATGGAACGCTGGATTGGTCCGCGCCTCAGCCGCTGGTTGACGAATGGCGGCGAAGGCCAGGAAAAGCAGCCACCAACGGTGCCGCAACCTGCCGAATAAACCCGATCCGGCAGACAGCGGGGCACACCGCGCAGCGGATGCGGCGCGATTGAAGGCCGTTGCCACCGGCCTGCTGGTGGCAATGGCGCTGCTCTTTCTGGCGTCCACATGGGCAATCGTCGCTGTCGATGCGCGCTTCGTCTGGGTGCAGGCCTTCGCCGAAGCGGCGCTGGTCGGAGGCCTTGCCGACTGGTTTGCCGTCACCGCGTTGTTCCGCCATCCGCTCGGCATCCCCATTCCGCACACTGCCATCATCCCGCAGAACAAGGATCGCATCGGCGACGCGCTGGCCACCTTCCTCCGCGAAAATTTCCTGCAGCCGCAGATCGTTGCTCGCCGGCTGGACAAGTTCGACGCCGGCGGCATGCTGGCCGGCTTTCTGGAGCGCCCGGTCTCGGGCGGCAGGATCCGGATGGGTCTTGGCAAACTGATCGGGCAGCTGGCCGATACGCCGGCGGCAGCGCAGGTGGGTGCCCGATTGCGCGAAGGCGCCATGCAGAAGCTGCGCGACACCGAAGTCGCGCCGCTGCTTGGCAAGATGCTGGAAGCGATGGTGGAAAACGGTCGCCATCGACCGGTGATAGACGGTCTGATCGAATGGGCCGGCCGCACGCTTGATTCCCAGGAGGGTCTGATCCGCGCCATGGTGGAAGAACGCACCGCATGGCTGCTGCGGCTGGTGAGCGTCGACGAACGGGTGGCAGACGAACTGGTCGGCGGCCTGCGCGGACTGCTGGCCGACATGGCAGCCGATCCGCAGCATCCGGTGCGCGAAAAGGCGGACCGGGCGATTGCGAATCTGATCTTCGACCTGAAGCATATGCCGGAAATGCGCGCGAAGGTGGAGCGGATAAAGCTGGAATTGCTGGACAATCCTGCGGTGGGTGAATGGGTGGAGGGGCTGTGGGCGAAGGCAAAAGACAGTCTGCGCCGGCTTTTCGACGGCGACGGCGGCGGCGAGATCACCGCCGACGTGGCGCGCGCGCTGCGGGCCGATCCGGCACTCGGCAATGCCATCAACCAGCTCGCCCGGCGCGCGGTGGTGGGCGTGGTGGCAGATCACGGCAATTCCATCGTGGCGTTGGTCTCGGATACCGTGAAGGGCTGGGATGCGGCGACCGTTACCGACAAGCTGGAAGGGGCGGTCAGCCGCGACCTGCAATATATCCGTTTGAACGGAACGCTGATCGGGGGGAGTATAGGGCTGCTGCTGCATGGCATTCTGTTGCTGGCGGGGCAGGCATGAGGGGGGCACAATGGCCTATGAAAAGGGGTTGGTCGATCTGGGCAACGGCCTTTGGGCCTGGTTGCAACCGGATGGCGGCTGGGGCTGGTCCAACGCCGGGCTGATCACCGGCGGCGGCGAAAGCGCGCTGGTCGATACGCTGTTCGACGAGCATCTGACCGACGAAATGCTGCGCGCGATGGAAGCAAACTGCGGCATCGCGCGGGAGCGGGTCGAGACGGTGATCAACACCCACGCAAACGGTGATCACACGCATGGCAATGCGCTGCTGACAGGCGCCGAAATCGTCGCCAGCGAGGCCTCGGCGCGAGAGATGGAAGCGTTTCCGCCGAGCATGCTGGCGCAGTTCAAGGCGGCAGGTGGCGCGGGGGCGCTCGGTGAGGCGGGCCGCTATTTTGCCGAGATTTTCGCACCTTTCGATTTTGCCGGCGTGCGCCATGCACCTC
>JBBRKH010000347.1:0-2403 GCA_038217965.1 Sphingomonadales bacterium
CCTCCCTTGTCAAGGGAGGGGAGATGGTCAGCGGGCGTGGAGGGTGATGAGGGCGATTTCGGGGGGGACACCGTAGCGCATCGGGACCCAGCTGGTGCCGACGCCCGACGATACGAAGACCGGCTGGCCGTTCAGCGTGCAGAGGCCGCGAGGACATGATTCCTTGCCGGTGACGATGTCGCCGATGCTGCCGATCAATGGCAATATGATCTGGCCGCCGTGCGTGTGGCCGGCAAGCGCCAGCATCGGGCGCGGCGGCTTTTGCCACAGCAGCTGGATCGGCTCGTGCAGCAGCAGAAGCACCGGTCGGCCGGGCGGGATGCCCTTCGCGGCCCGATACAGATCGGGGCGGTGGGAGGCGGAATCGACCCCGGCGATAACGAAGGGACCGATATCGACGTGGCTGTTGACGATGAGCTTTGGCACCGGCTGCAGGGCGAAGATTTTCGGCGTCCAATATGCTTCGTCATGGTTGCCCATGATGGCATAGACGCCGAGCGGCGCGCTGAGCCTGGCCAGTGGCTCGATGGACTGTTCGAGGCGGGTGCGGGGCCAATCCAGCAGCTTGCCGCCGTGGTAATCGCCGGTGAGGACGATGAGATCGGGCTTGAGCGCGTTCACCTGATCGACGATGGCCTCGAGGCGGGCGCGGCGCATGTCGGGATTGCCGACGTGGGTGTCGGTGATGTGGGCGACGCGGATCCGCGTGCCAGCGGCCAGGCCTTGCATCGGGATCGCGACTTCGACCACCACCGGTGGCCGGGTCGCATTCCAGAAGCCGATGCCGCAGAAGACGGCGAACAGCGCCGCCAGCGCGGCGAGGACGCTTCTCATCGCCTGGCCGCTGCCGCGGCCCGGCTGGTCACTCGGCGGCGGCTTTCGTTCCCCAGCCTATGACGGCTTTTGTTTCGAGGAATTCGGCGAAGGCGTGATCGCCCCATTCGCGGCCGTTGCCGGATTGCTTGAAGCCACCAAAAGGCGCCATGAAATCCGGGCCGGCGCCGTTCAGGATCACCTGCCCTGCCCGCAAGTCGCGGGAAAGCGCGCGGGCCTCGTCCGCTGCGCCCTGCACATAGGCGGCAAGACCGTAGGGCGTGTCGTTGGCGGCGGCGACCGCTTCGGCGAGGCCGTCATAGGCCAGCATGGCCAGCACGGGGCCGAAGATTTCCTCGCGCGCGATGGTCATGTCGTTGGTGACATCGGCGAACACGGTCGGCTTCACATAATAGCCGGTTTCGAGACCCTCGGGCCGGCCGGGGCCGCCGGTGACGAGGGTGGCGCCTTCGGCGATGCCGGTTTCGATCAAAGCCTGGATCTTGCCATATTGCACATCCGATACGACCGGGCCGAGCGCGGCGTTGCCATTGGGATCGCCCACCGTCATCGATTCGGCGGCGGCCTTCGCGATGGATTTTGCAGCCTCCATCTTTGCACGCGGCACGAACATTCGGGTGGGCGCGTTGCAGCTCTGGCCGCTGTTCGACATCATGCCCTTCACGCCACCGGTGACGGCCGTTTCGAGGTCCGCGCTGTCCAGAATGATGTTGGGCGATTTGCCGCCCAGCTCCTGGTGAACGCGCTTGACCGTGGGGGCGGCATTCTTTGCGACTTCGATGCCGGCGCGGGTGGAGCCGGTGAAGCTGACGCAATCGACCAGCGGGTGCGCGGACATGGCAGCGCCGACCGTGGGGCCGTCGCCGTTGACGAGGTTGAACACGCCCTTGGGGACGCCGGCGGCGTGCAGGATCTCGGTCCACAGCACGGCCGAAAAGGGGGCGATTTCGCTGGGCTTCAGCACCATGGTGCAGCCGACGGCGAGGGCCGGCGCGACCTTGCAGGCGATCTGGTTGATCGGCCAGTTCCACGGCGTGATGAAGGCGCAGACGCCGATAGGCTCCTTGGTGATGAGCGTGGTGCCGCGCTCCTCGTCGAACTTATAGTCTTTCAACACTGCGATGGCGGTTTGCAGGTGGGCGATGCCGATTGCTGCCTGGGCTTGCGTTGCGAGCCAGGCCGGAGCACCCATTTCCTCGGTGATGGCGGCGGCGACTTCGGCGTAGCGCTTCTGATATTCCGCAGCGATTGCCCCCAGCAGGTCTAACCGCTCGGCACGGGTGGTGCGACTGAAGGACGGGAAGGCGGCGTGCGCGGCTTTCACGGCACGGTCGACATCGGTGGCATTGCCCAATGCGATATGGCCGCAGACGGCTTCGGTGGCCGGATTGATGACGGGGTGGGGAGCGGCCGGTGCGGCGGGATCAACCCAGGCGCCGTCGATGTAGAATTGCAGATGCTCGCGCATGGTTCGTCTCCTTCATGGCTGCTGGCAGCCATCGAATGGTTGGTGGTTGACGGCAGCCTTAGACTGGCTATGCGCTCTTGTTAATGCTGCATTGTTGCTGG
>JBBRKH010000348.1:0-2399 GCA_038217965.1 Sphingomonadales bacterium
TCGAACCGCTGGTGACCTATTTCCACCCGAAGTCACCGCTGGAATGCGCCGAAATGCTGATCAACGGCGAGGTTGACCTTTATTCGATCGAAGCCGAAACTTCGGCGGCAAACTTCACCGAGCTTAACGCCAACGACCGCGTGGTGGCAAATCCGGCCCTTGCGACCTTCATCAACTACCATTTCATCACCTCGAAAAGCAATCCGCGCGGCCGGGTCTACATTGCGATGCTGAACCGCGGCATCACCGAAATGCGCGAATCAGGGGAATGGTACGACATCGTTTCCACCGGCCTTGCCGAATACAACAAGCTGAGCCAGTAACCCCGCCTTAGCCTTGTTCTGCCCTGAAACGGACAAGCCTCGCACCCCAAGGTGCGGGGCTTTTCCTTTGCCGGGGCGACGGGAGGCCCCCGGTGCCGGTCGTGGAATATGCGTTCCGGATGCCGGGGTCGGATGCTAGGGTCGGGGCATGAAAAGCTCTGCTCCATCGGCTGCCGCAGCCCCGGCCACCATCGCTGAATTCCGGCAGCGTCTGGCCGAGGTAGACGGCAATTTGCCGCGCCGATTGCAGCAATGCGCCAACCATCTGGCCAGCCGGCAAGACCTGATCGCGGTGTCAACTGTTGCACAGCTTGCGGCGGGCGCCGGGGTGCCGGCATCGGCGATGATGCGGCTTTGCCAGACGCTGGGCTTCCGGGGGTATTCGGACTTGCAGCGCGTGTTTCGCGCCGCCCTGACCCAAACCCTGCCGGATTATGCGACGCGACTGGCCGACCTGACATCCGGCCCGGCCAACCGCCCCGCCGCCCTTGTGGCCGAGTTTGTCGCCGCCGGTCGCCAATCGCTGGGCCGTCTGGCCCAAGACCTTGATCCGGCAGCGCTTGAGCAGGCGGTCGCGACCCTGTCACAAGCGCGGCTTTTGCATCTGGTCGGCTATCGCCGGGCGCTGCCGGTGGCGTCCTATCTGGCCTATGTATTTGATCAGCTTGATATTCCGGTCAGCTTGCGGGATGGGACCGCCCCGACCGTCCCCCTGAACCCGGACGAGGCGGTTCTGGCCATAACCTTCGCGCCCTATGCGGCCGAAACGCTGGCCTTCATTGCCACCGCACGTGACCGACGCCTGCCGGTCGTGGTCCTGACCGACCCCCCGGCCGGGGCGCTGGCCAACGCGGCCGACGTCATCCTGACTGTTGCAGAGCTGGATTTCGGCAAGTTCCGCTCACTTTCGGCCACGATTGCGCTGGCGCTTGCGCTGGCTTTGGCGATTGCGGCGCGCCGCAAGGAAACATACTAGGCAAGCAATTTTTTTTGGAATATTTATTCCATTATTGCCGCAACCCGACCCCCAGCGCAGGACAGCCCATGACCCACCCCACCCCACGCCAGCTGGATGTCATCACCAACGGCCGCGCCTCGGTTGACCTTTATGGCGCGCAGGTCGGCGGGCGGCTGGAGGATATGGGCTCGTTCCAGAAATACATCGGCGGCTCGCCCACCAACATCGCCACCGGAACCGCACGGCTGGGGCTGAAGTCCGCCCTGATCACCCGCGTCGGCGACGAACACATGGGCCGATTCATCCGCGAGGAACTTGCCCGCGAAGGTGTTGACACCCGCGGCGTCAAGACCGACCCGGACCGCCTGACCGCGCTTGTCCTGCTGGGCATCCGCGACGACAAGCAGTTCCCGCTGATCTTTTACCGCGAAAACTGCGCCGATATGGCACTGTGCGAGAACGACATTGATGAATCCTTCATCCGTGAGGCCCGCGCCGTCGTCGCCACCGGCACCCACCTTTCCCACCCACGGACCGAGGCTGCGGTCCTCAAGGCGCTGACCCTCGCCCGCAAGCACGGGCTGCAAACCGCACTCGACATCGACTACCGCCCGAACCTTTGGGGCCTTGCAGGCCACGGCGATGGTGAAAGCCGTTTCATTGAGTCCGCCCAAGTGACCGCCAGACTGCTGGCCACGCTGCACCTTTTCGACCTGATCGTAGGAACCGAGGAAGAGTTTCACATCGCCGGCGGCACCACCGACACCATCGCCGCCCTGCGCGCCGTCCGCGCGGTGTCGAACGCCACGCTGGTCTGCAAGCGCGGCCCAATGGGGGCCACCGCCTTCACCGGTGAGATCGCCGCCTCGCTTGACGATGGCCAGACCGGCCCCGGTTTCCCGATCGAGGTGTTCAACGTCCTTGGCGCCGGGGATGGCTTCATGTCGGGCCTCCTGAAAGGCTGGCTTGACAATGAACCCTGGCCGGTGGCCTTGACCTACGCTAACGCCTGCGGTGCCTGTGCCGTTTCCCGCCATGGCTGCACCCCCGCCTACCCCAGTTGGGAGGAGCTGCAGTTCTTCCTGAAACGTGGCGTCGTGACCCCCGCGCTGCGCAAG